>CAZJGG010000015.1:0-21783 GCA_964545475.1 uncultured Eubacteriales bacterium
TGTTTTTTATAGGCTTTTTAATTTGCGGTTATTTAACTGTGGAATGGTTTTTGGGGTTTAGTATCGGCAACCGCCCTTTGTTAAGTCTTGGAGTATTACTTATTATTCTTGGAGTACAATCTTTTTCAATTGGTTTAATTGGAGATATGATTGTCGATGCAACATTTAAGAGGCGTTATAATGAAGTTCACATTAAAGATAAATTTGGTGATTTCAAATAATTTTAAGAGGTTGAAATATGAAAAAAATAAGGTTTATAGGCAATATTTTTATGCTCTTATCTTTAGTATTCATTGTCTATAAGCTATCAAATTATAATGTTGATTCTACTCAATTTTTTTCATTAAATTGTTTAAAAATATTTTTAATTTATGTCTTACTCTTATATATGTTTGCCAATATATATAGAGTTATTTTCAATGTAATAACAGGTAAGGAAATATTCCCACTTAAAGGCATGCATATTTACTTAAAAGCAAACTTATATAAATATTTGCCAGGAAATGTCTTTCATTATGTTGCTAGAAACCAGTTGGCGTTAAATGAAGATGTTTCTCAGGCAGATGTTGCATTTGTCAGCGTTATTGAAGCAATTTTTCTTGTAATATCTTCTTTTTCTTGTACTGTTATATTGTCTTTTAATTATACTGTTGAATGGTTTAATAAAAATGGCTTTCCCATTTTACCCATAATTATTGTAGCTGTTGGCTTTATAGCAATTATAGTATGCTGCCTTATTTTTAAAGATAAATTACTTAATTATGTTCTAAAGTATAAAAGGATTGTTACACAAAAAAACGCTATTTCATTTTCCCTCTGTATCTTAGGAAATATCTTTGTTTTAGTATCAATGGCATTGCTTTATGTTATGCTATTACACAATATGGGAATATCTATTCCAGTTAGCCAATACCCCAAATTTATTGGTCTTTTTTCCCTTTCGTGGCTTCTAGGGTTTATTACCCCCGGAGCACCCGGGGGAATGGGCGTTCGTGAAGCTGTTATGAGCTTCTTTTTTCTTGATTTTATGCCTATTGAAATAATAATCACATCTGCCCTTTTGTTTAGAGTCATTTGTATTTTGAGCGAGATCTTCGCATATATTATCTCTGCTGTTTTAAAAAAAATTTATAATGTATCTGCAATCATCAGTTAGAATATGTTTTAGACAACGAAAACTAATAATAATTTCAAAATTATATCATATATGGTATCGATTTGACATATCATATTTGATATAATCAATTTTTGATGAAAAACCAAACTGTGATAAGCCTGTTGAAGAATTTTTAAATGAACTTGATTTAAAGATAAGGGCAAAAGTCATTAGAGAAATTGAATTATTAAAGTTGTCTAGTACGACACTTAGAGAACCTCACTTAAAACCGGTACAGGACGGACTATTTGAAATT
Organism: uncultured Eubacteriales bacterium; assembly: GCA_964545475.1. Taxonomy (GTDB): domain Bacteria; phylum Bacillota; class Clostridia; order Lachnospirales; family JAISER01; genus CAZJGG01. The sequence continues at coordinate 1,413 of CAZJGG010000015.1, forward strand.
AGAATAAAAGCATCAAGTAACATTGCAAAAATAATTTATTTCTTTTATAACAACATAAGAATAGTATTAACAAATGGATTTACTAAAAAAACGGATAAACTCCAAAAAGTGAAATTGATAAGGCTTTAAAATATAGAACTGATTTTATGGAAAGGGTGAAGGATAATGAAAACAACTAATTTTGATTTGTATGTAGCAGAACAATTAGAAAACCCTGCATTTGAAAAAGAGTACAAGGCATTGGAACCTGAATATAATGTAATACAGCAAATTATTAAAAATAGAAGTGAGCTGAACATAACCCAAAAGGAACTCGCTGACCGCATCGGAATTAAGCAAAGCAACATAAGCCGCTTGGAAAGTGGAAATTACAATCCTTCAATAGATTTTTTAAAAAAAGTCGCTGAAGGACTTGGAAAAGAACTTCATATCGAATTTAGGTAACATAAATAAGCAGTTCATACTGTTTCCGAATCAGAAGGCAAACAAAATATTTATTAAAGACTTGTGAACTATAAGTGTTTAATAAATATTTGTCTATGAATTCACTCGGAAACAGTATCACGGATAACTGTGACCGCTTATTTTTATACTATTTAAACGCAATATACGTAATGTTTAGCTCATATGTTTTAAATACTCTTTTATACTCTCCTGCCACCCAGGCAGCCTTTTAAACCCAGCCGCATCCAAGCTTTCCTTAGAAAGCCGTGAGTTTTTCGGGCGTGGGGCTTTTGTTGGGTACTGGTCTGTGGTTATTTTGTTTACTTTGGTGTTGTATCCGGCGATTTTGAATATTTCCCGGGTAAAGTCCGCCCAGGAGCAGAAGCCTTCGTTTGTGGCATGGTAAGTGCCGTATTTTTGGGTTACAATCATGTCGCAAAGGAGGACAGCAAGGTCGGCGGTGTTGGTGGGTGAGCCTATTTGATCGTCTACTACGTTTATTTCTTCTCGCTCTTTTCCCAGGCGGAGCATTGTTTTAACGAAGTTATTGCCGTTAAGACCAAATACCCATGAAATTCTTATAATAAAGAATTTAGTGAGGATATCTTTTACATGTTGCTCCCCCATGAGTTTTGTTTTGCCGTAGACACCTAAGGGGTTGGGCTTGTCTGTAACTTCAAAGGGTCTGTCCCCTTTTCCATCGAAAACATAGTCTGTGCTTATATACATCATTGGTATGTCTAGCCCTTTGCATATAAGGGCTAGATTTTTTGTTCCACCTGCATTAACATTTTCGCAAAGCTCTTGTTCGTCTTCTGCTTTGTCAACGGCGGTGTATGCCGCACAGTGTATTAAATGGGTTGGTTTTGATGTAGAAAAAAATGATTTGCAAGAATTTATGTCTGTTATGTCAAATTCGGTAATGTCTGCCCCTACGCTGGTTATACCTCTCTTATTAAGCTCTTTTATAACATCATGGCCTAATTGACCGCCTACTCCAGTAACAAGTACATTCACTTAAAATTCTCCCAACTGTTAAGTTTTTTATAATGATAGCATTTAATATTTATAAGCGCAACATTAATGTGTCAAAAACGCTTGTTTTTGACACACTTTTTAATACACCTGAATTTATGGGCGTTTTATGTCGAGAAAATGTGTCAAAAAACGTGTCAAAAACTATTTACTTTTTTAAACGTTTGTGGCACACTAAACATTATAAATAATATTGTTGTTTTTGAAGGAACGGGATTTATATGCTTTTGGGATACGCACGGGTAAGCGCCAAGGGGCAGGACGTTTCAGGTCAGGTTTTTAAACTTAAGCAGTTCGGTTGCGAGCGTATTTATAAGGAGACTTTCACTGGGACAAGCATGGAGCGTTTCGAGCTTAAAAAAATGCTTGAATTTGCCAGAGAAGGAGACACTATTATTGTTACGGAGTTAACCAGACTTAGCCGAAATACTAAAGATTTATTTGAAATTACGGAAAAACTTGCTAAAAAGTCCATTGATATTAAAAGCCTTAAAGAAGCTTGGATTGACACAACTACCCCACAAGGAAAGCTTATGTTTACTATATTTGCCGGGCTAAGCCAATTTGAAAGGGATTTAATAAGCCAAAGAACTCGGGAGGGCTTGGAAGCCGCAAAAGCCAGAGGCAGACAAGGCGGCAGACCAAGTAAAATAGCGGAAAAATCTGCTGTTGTTTCTGCTCTTTATCGCCAGGGCTTTAAAATATCCGATATTGTTAAAGAAACCAATGTAAGCCGAAGTACTGTAAATAGAATTTTAAAGGATATTGGAAATAATTCTTAGGACACATTAGACACATAGTGCACAATATGCAATTTAGACACATGATATACACTTTACACACAGGACACATGTGATGTATAATGTGTTTAATACACATAAGACACATTATACATTCACAGTACACTTCGGACACAAAAGACATAAAGGACATAAAGGACATATAAAACATAAGAAAGGAGAAAAAATGTCGCACATAACAACTATAGCAAATCAAAAAGGCGGCGTTGGAAAAACAACAACTGCCCATGCTCTTGCAACAGGATTAACTTCTAAAGGATATAAAGTTCTTCTTATTGATATGGATCCTCAAGGGAACTTGTCATACACTATGGGAGCGGACGACCAAGCGAACGGTACATACGAGCTTTTAAAAGGAAAAGAAAAAGCAGTAGATGTAATTCAACATACAAAACAAGGAGATATAATTGCAAGCTCATTATTACTTGCAGGCGCAGATTTGGAATTTTGCGACACAGGCAGAGAATATCTTTTAAGCGATGCTTTAAGCACAGTAAAAGATAATTACGACTACATAATAATCGACACCCCTCCTACTTTAGGAATACTTACTATAAACGCACTTACTTTTTCTAACGATATAATAATACCTATGGGGGCAGATATATACAGCTTGCAAGGGTTAAGCCAGCTTTACGGAGCAATAGGTAAAGTCCGCCAATATTGTAACCGGGGGCTAAAAATTTCAGGGCTGCTATTTACTAGGTTTAATAAAAGAGCAATTTTAAGCCGTGAGTTAAAGGAGACTATAGAAGCAAAAGCTGCACAAATAGAAGCCCCCGTTTATAAAACCGCTATACGTGAAGGCATTGCAGTTAAAGAAATTCAAACTCAGCAAGCAAGTATGTATAATGTTTCGCCAAAGACAAACACCACAAAAGACTATTTGTCATTTGTTGATGAATATTTACAAGGAGACAAAAGCTATGAGTAAAAAAACATTTAAAGACAATACGGCAAATATAGACAAGTTCTTTTCTGTAAGAGATTTTGAACCCCAGAAACAGAGGGATTTACTTAGTGTTATTGATATGCAGGGCACTTCGGACACAAGAGACACACAGAACACTACAGACATAAATGACACATCGTGTGTGCAGGACACAAACAAATCTTCTAGTGCTTATTATCGAATAAATTTAAAGCTTAATCCCGGGTTTAAAGATTATTTAAAACAAGCTAGCTGGGAACAAAAAATGAGTATAACAGAATACATAAACGAATTAATAAAAACAGATATGAGCAGCCGCCTTAAGCAAACCGGAATATAAAGACACAAGAGACACATAGGACATCCTTAGTACTTTTTGTTCATTTTAGTTAAAAATTCGACCTAAAATAGTGACAAACTTAAAATCACGTGTTATAATGTTTTTATTGGAATTGAATACCAGTTTTATGCCAAAAAAGGGCAAAGCCTTGAAGGTTTTTATGAAAAAGTGTTGGCGCACTTTAAAACCCTTCAAGGCTCTTGGATGTAACAGCTTACATACTTTAATTACACGCTATAATCGTAACAAAAACACACTTTACTTGTCAAGAGTAAAAGGCTTTGTTTTTGTTTTAAAAAGAGACATTTCGTTTCAAAAAAAACGTATATTTTTAAAAATGCTCTAAAAAACTACACTTTTTTTGTGTTCTTTTCACAAGGCTTTTTAAATAAATCCGTATTTTTTAAACAGTTTCTGAAAATTTGCGCGTTTGTAAAAAAAGGCTGTTACGGTATCCGTTTCAGCCTTTTTTATATTAAAACGGAGGTGCAAACTGCATTAAAAATATAAATGCGCAACATTTAAGGGAACATATTAAACCCTGTCCTTTATGCCTTAAAAACGGCAAAAACGGGCATTATATTTACGGCGGTAACCCGCTAAATTTAAAGGAGCAAATGCATATGGACAGAGAGCACCTGGAAATAGGGCTTAAAAATCTATACAGCGATTATATTGCATTTTATCAAAAACGTCACGGCTATACTTACGAACCATCTTATTTGCAAGGACTTATAACACAGGCAGACTTTATAATTGCTAACCTTACGGACAAACAAGCTCAAACCCTTTTGTCTAACCATACAAAACATAAAGGTGCGTTTTTGTTTGATGCAATTACACCTGAAGGTGAGCGTATATCCACTTATAAAGCTGCTGATTACCCACAAGATTTTTTAGATAAATGCTCTTTTGTTCCTTCTGTAGAACCTGTTTTAGATATTGCACAGGAAAGTTTGTCTGTTGAAGTTAATCATTCTGGTGCTCTTTTGCAACTTATGGTCGAAGCTTCTTTAGAGCCTAAAAGAAGCGAAATTAAGGATATAATTAACCGTTATTTAAATATTATGGAGCAACCCTCATCAAGGCTTAAAATGGCTGAGGCAAACGGCGCTATAACTACAATCAACAATTATGACTTAATAATAACTGACAAGCTTTACCGCTTTTCTTTAAGCCCATTTAAAAATAATAAGGCATACATACAGCAGCTTGACGAGCAGTTTATCCAGCAAATGGATTTTGACCCTATAAACGGTACAATGTATATTACAGGTAGACCATACGAAAAATTAATGCTACAGGACGTCAAAACCCGGTCAAATTTAAAAGAATTAGACTTACCCTTACTTAGGAGTCTTTATAACGTAATTTACACTCATGCGGAGAAAATTGATAAAGATACCGTAACAATATATTTACCAACTCTGGCAAGACATTTAGGAATAAACATTCGAGGTGATAAACCAAATGATTTATTTAAAAAAATACGTGCATTTGAAAATGTTGTTGGTATACTTGGAAACGGCAGCTTTTACAGGCTTCTTGCCTTTATTAAATACGACCAGATTACAAACACAATTACATTTGCGAGCCCATATATGAATCTTATTTTACGTCAACTTCAGGAAGTAAATATTGTAAGACCCAAAAAAGGGCGGGAATTTCTCATGCCTCACTATAGCTATTTAGTACATAGCACAATTGCCAATGAAAAAAATAAACCGGCAATAGAGCTCACTGTGGCAATTGTCACACTTTTGCACCAGAGAGGTACGCGAAAAGATAAAAAATGTGATTCTAATGTTATAACAGTTCATAAAAGATACAGGGACCTTATAAAAGAAGTACCAATTCTTGATGATATGCTTTTCGGTCAAAATCAGGCAAAGCACATTAATACGATTATAAGCCGTGCTTTCACCGGTGCTTACAAACTCCTTAAAGAAAAAACCGATGTCTATGATTATTACATTGACCTTCAAATTCCTGAAACAATACCTACTGTTAAAGTTTTAGATGATGTTATGACTATTTCTCACAACGGTGTTAATAGACGATATAAATTTAATTTTGCCATTCAAAAGCAACTTTAAACGGAAAACCATATTTAAATTAAGACATAAATTAATTTGTCGAAAATATAATATTTTTTGTCATAATTTAGTGTAGGAAGTGTAGTAGTTTAGTGTAGGAAGTGTAGTAGTTTAGTGTAGGAAGTGTAGTAGTTTGGTGTAGGAAGTGTAGTAGTGGCAAACTGAAATGTATTGAAATGCCAACGTTTTAAGCCTGTTTTTTTTTCCTAATAACTTTAATAAATTTAATAAATTTATTAAAGTTATAATAGAACGCCATTTTTAAGAAATGGCGCTCTATTATATAACCTGTAAATAGTAAAACCTTAAAATCAGCCAGAAATTTACTGGCTGGTTTAATGCTTTTTTATTTATAGGTCATGCATTAACCTGTAAATAGTAAAACCTTAAAATCAGCCAGAAATTTACTGGCTGGTTTAATACTTTTTTATTTATAGGTCATGCATTAACCTGTAAATAAAAAAACAAACAGTGGGATCTGTTATTTCAGTCTGCACGTCGTTTTTTATTTTAGGAGTAGATAAGATGCAGTTTAATGACGCCAATACGGCAACAGATTATATAAAGGAGCAGTTGATAAATTATTTGCGTCCAGCTCCTAACTATGGATTTTATATTTGCCCTATCTGTAGGAGTGGTACCGGCAAAGGAAAAGGGCAGCCAGATGGTGCTTTAAAGATAGGGAGGGATACATTAATTTGTAAATGTTTTAGCTGCGGTTTTTCTGGTGACATTATTGACTTAATAGGAGCGGAGTATGGCATAGAAGACGCCGGGGAAAAATTTAAAAAGGCTTACGAAATTTTTGGTGTCGATTTTACCTCTAGTTTTAATGGGTCAAACAGCCTCGTATTTAAAAAAAATATTGAGGGTGATGTTTTATACTTAAAAAATGAAACAATGAATTCTACATGGGGTTCAGAAGCTTCTGAGGGCATATTACATTATCTGACAGAGGTTAATAACATAATATTGGATTGTGATGAAGCAAAGTCATATTTATCTGAGAGAGGTATTGGGATAGAAATAATTAAACGTTTTTGCATAGGATATGACTCCCATTGGCGACATCCTGATAAGCCAAGTATGAAAGCAAGTAAGCGTATTATTATACCTACTGGTGGAAACAGTTATGTTGCCAGAGCTATTGAGAAGACTACTGACGATAGGTATAAAATAATAAAATTTGGCATGTCAGGGATGTTAGGTTCTGATTTACTGTTTAACGGAAGTGTAGCTCCTTTTTTCGTGGTTGAAGGTGAGTTTGATGTTTTAAGCCTTTATGAAGTCGGAGCAGAAGGGCTATCTTTAGGCAGTGTTTCTAATGTTCGCAAGTTTGTTAAGTTATTGGAGGAAAACAAAGATAAAATCACGAGACCACTTATAATCTGCATGGACAATGACGATGCAGGCTCAGAAGCTCAAAAACGCCTCTCAGAAGCATTAAAATCTTTAGGGGTACTATTTATCCAAGAAGACATAAATTGCTCTTATAAGGACGTTAACGACGCTCTGAGGGGTAATAGAGAAGTGTTCTGTGAGGCTGTTGCCGCAGCCGAGATAAACGCCATGCAGCTTTTGAAAGAGAAAACAGACTTCAAAACCAAGGAAGAAAAGGCTGAGTTTAGCCATTACATAGGTGATAATGCCGCTAAGCATCTGTCGGATTTACTTAAAAAAATTGAAATAAGTAAAAGAGAGAAACCTATACAAACAGGATTTAAGCAACTTGACTATATGTTAGAGGGTGGTTTTACAGACGGTCTTGTTTTTATAGGTGCAATGAGTTCGATTGGCAAGACGGCTTTTGTTATGCAAATTGCGGACTTTGTAGCATCAGAAGGGCAGGATGTACTTGTTTTTTCGTTGGAAATGCCTAAAACAGAGCTTATGGCAAGAAGCATTAGCCGTTTAACATATGAGCTTTGCGGAGGCAGGTTTTCTGCTGCAAAAACAGTTAAAGGCATTACCCTTGGACATAGGCATATAAACTATACTGCCGAAGAAAAGGAATTAATAAATAAGGCCTTTAAACGTTACCGAGAAATCGGCAAAAACATACGCATTTTTGAAGAAAATTCCGGCGAACCAATTGGTATTATGCATGTAGAAGAATGTATAAGAAAACACATAAAACTCACAGGCAAAAAGCCACTTATCATTATTGATTATATTCAAATTATGGAGCCTTTGGATGCACGAGCTTCTGACAAACAAAATATAGATAGGGCAGTTAAACAGCTTAAACAGCTTAGCAGAGATTTTGAGGTTACAATTATTGGCATATGCAGCTTTAACCGTGACAATTACAATAAACCTGTTAGCATGGAGGCCTTTAAAGAAAGCGGGGCAATTGAATATTCCAGTGATATTTTACTTGGAATGCAGTTAAAGGGCATGGGAACATCTGGTTTTGATTTAAACGAGGCAAGAAATAAAGAGCCTAGGGAAATTGAACTTAAAGTACTTAAAAACAGAAGTGGCAGAGCCGGGGGCGCTGTTGAATTTGTTTACCATGCTAAATTTGGATGGTTTGGAGAAATGTGAAACCAGTACTTTACATCTTTATGAAAAATAGGTTAATATATAACATGCTGTGAAAGAAATTAGTAGGAGGTCGTTTTTTGCCCTTTAATATATCAAACTTATTTAGATCACAAAAAGATACAAATAGTATTTTTGAAACTGAGAGCAGGATTATTGAAAAAATAGAAAAAAATACTGATAGTCTTCTTCAGCAATCTATAAAAAGCACAAAAAATTTAAGCAGTCAAATTGACGAACTTTTCAGCCATGTTGACGAAAATGTGGAAAACATAATAAAAACAATAAATACAGCTCAAAGCGAGACAAAGGCTAAAGATGAGCTAATAAAAACAATAATTTTTCTTTGCGATCTTATAGAAAGTTTTTGCGTTTTTGCGGATGAACAGGAAGATATGGCATTAAAAAGCCAATCTGTTATTATGAGAGGAAGCGTTGCAAAAAGGTTGCAGCTTATTGGAGTTGGTATTATAAATAACCAAATGTTTGACCCAGAACTAAACTCCCCTTGTGATACAACGTCGATAGACGGATTAGAAGATAATATAATTACAAAGGTAGTGGAACAAGGATATATTTACAACGGAATGGTTATAAGGCGCTCTAAAGTAATAGTAAATAAAAAATGTAGGTGGTCGGGATGGACAAAAAAGGAAGAGTTGTTGGAATTGACTTAGGAACTTCAACTTCGGAAATAGCCATATTAGAAAACGGAAATCCGAAATTAATTAAAAATCACTTAGGGAGTTTTATAACCCCATCGGTAATAAGATTTTTAGAAAACGGCGAAATCATAATAGGTGAAAGCGCAAAGGAATGTTTAATAACAGACCCAGAAAACACGTTTTATGAATTTAAAAGGACGATGGGTACAGATACGATATATGAAAGCTATGGTAAAAAATATTCTTCAGTGGATCTTTCTGCAATTCTTCTAAAATATTTAATAAAATGTGTTAGTGATGAAATTGGGGAAACAGTTTCTAGTGCAGTTATTACAGTGCCGGCATACTTTTCGGACAAACAACGCAAGGAAACAGTAAAAGCAGGGGAACAAGCAGGCATAGAAGTTATGCGTATTATAAACGAACCAACGTCTGCTGCCTTGGACTATGGGCTTAACAATATGACTGAAATTAAAAATATATTGGTATACGACTTAGGCGGCGGAACTTTAGATGTTACACTTTTAGAATTTTTTGAAGGTATTATTGACGTTAAAGCTTCCTGCGGAAACAATAAGCTTGGCGGCAAAGATTTCGACCAGTGTATAATTGATTATTTAATGCAATGCATTTATTTTAAAACCAAAGAAAAAACAACAGATTTGCGTGGATTAAGCCGCCTTAAAGTTGCGGCAGAAGAGGCTAAAATAGCTTTAAGCACCCAGCAAAAATATGAAATTGTGCTTCCTTTTTTCGGGACGGTTAAGGATAAGCCATATGCTGTGGATGAAGTTATAACAGCAGATACTTATAACGGTTTAATTTCTCCCCTTGTGTACAGCACAAAACAGCAAATAGACACGGTTTTAAATGATGCAGGGCTTAACAAAGAAGATATAGACTTAGTTTTACTTGTGGGCGGAAGCACAAAAACGCCGTTAGTTGAAAAATTTATTAAAGATACCCTTAATAAAGAGCCTGTAAAGCTTATAGATCCGGATTTGGCAGTTGTTAAGGGTGCGGCGATTCAAGCTGGTATAATTAACGATGAGTTGGAAGAAGGATTAATTATAACAGATGTTTGTCCTTTTACCCTTGGAACATCGGTTTTAGATTACGATGGAGATAATATGTTTTTTGCCGGATTGTTAGGAAATAACATTTTTGACCCTATAATTAAACGCAACTCAACAATTCCAATAACAAAAAAGAAAACATACGTTACAGCTTCAAATTTTCAATCATCAGTAAAAGTTGATGTATATCAAGGAGAATTTGAGGATTTAGAAAAAAATACTTTTCTTGGAGAATTTAAACTTAGTGGTATTCCCCCGGCGCCTGCAGGACATGAAAAGCTGGAAATTGCGTTTTCCTATGATTTAAACGGTATTTTAAACGCGGAAGCAACCATTTTATCAAACAAAAAGTCTGCAAACATAACTATTATTACAACAAAGGCAGACACAGAGGACATAGAGGACATTAAAAACTGGGTTAACGGCGAAAACGCTTCAAAATACAAAACATTAATAAAACGGGTTGAAAACATGGTTAATAAGACAAGTGATACAGAATTATCCGATACGTTAAATCAGCTTAAAATAGCCATTGCACAAAACAAGCCGGAAGAAGAGTTGGAGGATTTAAAAGACATTATAACAGATATATTGGCGGATTTAAGGAGTGAGTTGTAAATGGATTATTACAAGCTCTTAGGCATTAAAAAAAATGATGAAAAATCATTAACTCCTGAAAACCTTAAACACATTTATTTTACAATGGTTCGTAAGTATCCCCCGGAAAAGAACCCGGAGGAGTTTAAAAAAATTAAAGAGGCTTACGACGTTTTAAAAGATTTGGACTTGCGTTTAAAATACGACCAATCGTTAGAAATCCCAAAAAAGTATATACATGATTACGAAGAGGCAGTTGCAGACCTTGAAAACGGAATGTATAACGAAGCTATAAAAACCTTTGAGTTTATTTTAAGTAAATGTAAAAAACCTGTAACTGTAATACAAAAAAAGCTTTTAAAAGCCTATGTTTTAAATAAAAACAAAAAGAAGTCCGTTGTTTTAGCCGAGGAACTTTTAAAAACCGACACCAACGAAAAAGATTACTTGCTTATTTTAGGCGAACGTTATTCTGAAATGAACTATAACAAAAAAGCAGATAATGCTTTTAAGGAATATTTTGAAAAATACGGAAGAGATGCAAAAGCTCTTATAATTAATGCAAAAAGCTTAATAAATCTTAAAAAAAGGGATTTAGCGCTTATAGTGCTTGATCAAGCTTTTATACATATAAACAAAGAAGATACAGAACCTATAGATATTTTAATGGCTATACAGCTTTACACTGAATTTAACGTCACGGAAAAAGCGGTAAATTTAATAAACAAGTTAGCACAAGTGCTGGAGCAGGTAAAAGTTCCATCCAAAGAATTTTTTGAGGGATTGGTTTACTTATGGAAAATATGTTATAAAAAACCTGAAATTTTATGTGCTACAGAATATTTGGCAAATTATTACTGGGCTAAAAAAATTAGAGATATAGATACATTAAATATACTTTTGGATGAATTTTTGCATGGCTTTTACGAGGATGATAAAATAGCCGATTGTTTAAAAACTATTATATCAGATAAAGCGGTACAGTTAACCTCAGTCCTTGAGAGAGAGACCAACGACGAGGATGACTTAAGGTTGTTTACAGCCTACATGGCAATAATAACTAATACTGCGGAAAATAAAAAAGCAATAACTTATTTGAGACAAAATTACCCTATGATTTTTCCTTTAGAAAAAGAGTTGTTTTTAAGTGTTCTGAATTCTGATAAAGAATTTATAATAAATAAAGCAAAAATGTCTTTTTATGAATTAAAACAGCGCAACCCAGAAATATTTTACTTAATAAGTTCAACCGGTGCAAAAGGCATTGAGGAGCATTTAGAAGGTTTAAAATATATTACTACGGAAACTTACGTCCGTGGAGATAAAAAAATTTCCAGAAATGATCCGTGCCCATGCGGCAGTGGTAAAAAATATAAGCATTGCTGTAATAAATAACATGAGATTTTCTCCGCAATTAAGCCGCTAAAGCGGCATTTCGACTTCGTCGAACTCACGTTAAATAGTATTTTATAATTAATAAAAAACGACTGCATGGTTTTTACTAAGCAGTCGTTTTTTGATTTAAAAATACTCTTTATAAAAGTATTTTAATATATATAAACTGTAAAATAATAACTTTATCATTATTTAATAAAATTTTAAAAATATCTATTTAATTTAGAATTTTAGAATTATATATTTAGAAATATAAAGAAATTTAAAAATCAAAATGTAGATAAATATTATATAAATATAAATACATATAATTATAAATATATACAAATAGTATTTGTAACAAATTAGATTATAAAAAATATACAAATAACAAGCGAAAAAATTGTTTACGTTGTTGATAATACATAAAAATAATAAGATATTACAAAAAATAATAATATTTTACTAGTAAAAGAGTTTTACTAAATTTATAATAACACAATAATTAAATTATATTGCTTTTTTAAGAAGGGAGCAAAGTTATGAAACCCAGGGAACAGTTTATAACAGCACTAAAACGCCAGCCAATAACCGGGCATGTACCTCATTTTGAATTAGTATTCTTCCTTACAATGGAAGCAATAGGGCGCATACATCCATGCCACCGCAACTATTCCCAGTGGTATCAAATGAGCCAAGCAGAGCGCAGGCTGCACCTTAAAGATATGGCGCTTTCATACATAGAAATCGCAGAAAAATATGACCACAGCGCAATTTTTGTTCACCCAAACCCAAGCCCAATAGGGGAAATGCCAGACGATATTACAGCAACAAGAGAAATTCTTGAAACGATTAGAGAACTTTCGGGAGATAAGTTCTTTTTAATGATTCACGGCGACCCTACATTCCCTATACCAAACGGGGATAATATGATTGAATTTTCAGCAATGATGTATGAAGAGCCGGAAAAAGTTCACGATGCCACAAAAAGGCAGTTAGAATTTGCTATGAAGCTTTGCGACGAAATGAAAAAGCAAGACGGGCTTTTAGACGGCTGGGCTCTTTGTTCCGATTATTGTTTTAACATTAATCCGTTTTATAGCAGAGATATGTTTGGTGAATTTGTTCAGCCTTATCTTAAAGAAGTTTTGGACTATTACCGCAAAAATGGATATTATTCAATTAAACATACAGACGGCAACGTAATGCCGATTTTAGATATGATTGTAGACTGCAAACCTGATGCAGTACATTCTCTTGACCCTCAAGGGCATGTAAACCTTGTAGAAGCTAAAAAGCTTTACGGAGACAAAGTTTGCCTTATAGGCAACGTTAACTGCGGTCTTATGCAAACAGGAACAGAAGAAGAGCTTATTGCAGACGTACGCCGTTCTCTTAAAGAGGGAATGCCGGGTTACGGTTACATATTTTCATCATCAAACTGCGCCTTTACAGGGCTAGGGCTTAATCGTTATGAACTGATGCACAGAATTTGGAAAGAGGAAGGAATTTACAGTGAATAGCAAAGAACGTGTAATGCGTACTATAGAATTTAACAACCCGGACAGAATCCCTCTTGATGTTTGGATTTTACCGGCGGCAAAAATGGAATACGGTGAAAAATTAGAACAAATTTGCGCAAGCCATGAAACAGATATAATTTCTTTTACAGGTCCTTTTGACCACGGCTTTACGCCGGAATATTACACTCCCGGGAAATATACAGACCCATGGGGAAGCGTTTGGACAAATATTCAAGCAGGAATTATCGGAGAAGTTAAAAACCCTGTGTTTGAAGATTACAGCAAAATGGTGGGTTATGTTAACCCGGTTAGCCAATTTAAAATAGAATTTGAGCAAAACCGCCCGGCTTTAGAAGAAAAAATAAAATTAGGGCGAGAAAAAGAAAAATTTCTTATAGGCGGCTGGATAAGCCTTTTTGAAAGAATGCAATATTTAAGAGGGACAGAAGAGCTTTACTGCGACATTGCCGCAGAAGAGGCGGAAATGTTCCAAATGATAGATATTATTATGGAATTTATGCGGGGTTATGTTGCAAAATGGCTTACTGTAGACGTTGATGCCATTGCTTTCGGAGATGACTGGGGAACACAATTAAGCTTGCTTATTTCCCCAAACAGCTGGCGCACAATTTTTAAACCGCTATATAAAGAGCTTATAGACATGATTAAAGCCGCAGGGAAAAAAGTATTTTTTCATAGCGACGGTTATATATTTGAATTATACCCAGAATTTATTGAACTTGGAGTAGATGCTATAAATTCTCAGCTTTGGTGTATGGGAGTTGAAAAAGTAGCCGAAAAATTCGCCGGAAAATTAACTTTCTGGGGAGAAATAAGCAGGCAAACTACTCTTCCAAGCGGAACACCCGAAGAAGTTAAGGCAGCAGCCGAAACAATGAAAAAGTATTTATACAAAAACGGCGGTCTTATTGGGCAAAGCGAAATAAACAGAGACGTTCCTCTTGCAAATGTTGAAGCTATGTTAGGGGCTTGGAATTAGCAATGAATAAAAAATCAAATTACGACCGTTTTCCGGTTACATATGTTAAAGGTTTTAACAATATGGCTTGGCAAGGATATGAAAATATTTGCGCACAGCTTTTAAATGAAGTTAATGCAAGAAATTCGGAAGTAACTGTTATTACTGTAGAATGTTACCCAGGGGTTAGAGAAAGTGAAGTGTTAACTGCACTAAAAGACAGGTTAAACCCTGTTTTAATAATTAATGCGGACAGCGTTAGCCTTTCCGGTGAGGAAATAACAGAAAAAATTAAATACAATTTAACAGATGACAGAGTTTTTGGCGTAATGTATCATGGGGAAATTGAAGAATTTTTTAATAACCAAGAAGTAGAGAAGTGCCGGGAAAATATTTCCCGGGTAAACAAAGGGTTAGTTCTTGTATACGGCGTTGGAGCAACGGTTATTCATAAAGGGGATATACTTGTATATGCCGATATGGCACGGTGGGAAATTCAACAGCGTTACAGAAGCGGTGAGCTTGCTAACTGGAAAATGAACAACTACGATGAAGATATACTGCGCAAATATAAGCGAGGATATTTTATTGAATGGAGAATTGCCGACAGGCTTAAAAAGCGGTTGTTTAACAAAATGGATTATGTACTGGACACAAATGTGTCCGATGTGTCCAAAATGGTTAAAGTCGAAGCCTTTTTCGCAGGGCTTTCCCAAACGATAGAAAACCCATTTCGGGTTGTGCCTTATTTCGACCCTGGAGTTTGGGGCGGACAATGGATGAAAAAAGTATGCGGTCTTGATGCCGATAAAGCAAATTACGCATGGTCTTTTGACGGCGTACCTGAGGAAAACAGCTTGTATTTGCAATATGGGGATATAAGGCTTGAAGTTCCGTCAATAAACTTGGTTTTCAATTATCCAATAAAGCTTTTAGGAAATAAAGTTCACGCTCGTTTCGGTACGGAATTTCCTATAAGGTTCGACTTTTTAGACACAATGGAAGGGCAGAATTTAAGCTTACAAGTTCACCCTTTAACGGAGTACACACAGGACACATTCGGAATGCATTATACACAAGATGAAAGTTATTACATTCTTGATGCCAAACCAGATGCGGTTGTATATTTAGGAGTTAAAACTGGGGTTAAGCCAGAGGAAATGTTAAATGCGCTGGAGCAAGCCCAAAAAGGTGAAAATTCTTTCCCGGCAGAACAGTTTGTTAACATTTTACCTGCTAAAAAACATGACCACTTTTTAATTCCGGCAGGAACGGTGCATTGTTCAGGTAAAAACTGTATGGTCCTTGAAATAAGCGCAACTCCATATATTTTTACATTTAAATTATGGGACTGGGACAGACTTGGGCTTGATGGACTTCCAAGACCTGTACATTTGGAACACGGTTCTAAAAACATACAGTTTGACCGGGATACAAAATGGGTTATGGAAAACCTTGTTGGGCAAACCCATTTATTAGAAACAGGAGACG
This sequence comes from uncultured Eubacteriales bacterium, assembly GCA_964545475.1. GTDB lineage: Bacteria > Bacillota > Clostridia > Lachnospirales > JAISER01 > CAZJGG01. Next base: position 17,308 of record CAZJGG010000015.1, read on the forward strand.
GCTACACAATAGAAAAAACAGGGCTTCACGAAAGAGAATTTATTGAAACAAGGCGTTATTGGTTTGAAAAACCTGTTACACTTTACACAAATGGAAGTGTAAATATGCTAAACCTAGTTGAGGGAGAAAGCATTGAGGTTATAAGCCCAAGCGCAAGCTTTGAACCATTTGAAGTGCATTATGCCGAAACTTTTATAATACCGGCTCATTTGGAAGAGTATAAACTTGTTCCTAAAACCGGGGGAAAATGGGGCGTAATTCAAGCTTATGTACGTGTTTAACTGTATCTTAAAATGTAATTTGCGGCATTTTTAATAAAAGATTATTAATGCTGTGAAAAATAAAGGAGGTAATTTTAAATGAAAAAAACATTAGCAATTGCTATTGCGCTTATTATGACATTTAGTTTGGCGGCTTGCAGTCAGTCTCAGCCTGCAGCTTCAAACCCGTCTCCAGAAGCGCCGGCACAAACACAAGAAGCTGAACAACCAGCACCAGAGCCAGCACAAGAACCAGCTTCCGGCGGTTCTAAAGTTATTGCAGGTCTTGTTTTCCAAGAAGACCAATTTTTTAAACTTTTGGCTTCTGGTTATGCAGCAGCGGCAAAAGACAGAGGTTACGAAATTCAACAAACTAACACAAACAACGACCAAGCAAAAGAAACAGAAGTACTTAATACATATGCTTCTCAAAAAATTGCAGGTGTAGCAATTTCTCCTCTTAACACTCAAGTTTCTCCTGCTTCTGTTAAAGCGGCTTTTGATGCAGGGCTTAAAGTTGCAATTTGCAACAGCGCAATAGATGCATTCCCTTATGCGGTTGCTTCTTTCTCAGCAGATAACTTGGCTTTCTGCCGTCAAACAGGTGATGCAGCGGCAGAATTTATTAAAAATACTTATCCGGAAGATAAAGTAATTAAAGTTGGCGTTGTTCAATTTAAAACACAAGTTCCAGAACAATCTGCAGACCGTGTAAACGGCTTCCTTTCCGGTCTTGAAGCTGCAGGAATCAAATTTGAAGTTATTGCAGACCAAGATGCATGGTTACAAGACATGGCAGTTGCAAAAGTTGGGGATATGATTTCCGCTAACCCAGACTTAGACATTATTTTTGCAGCTAACGAAGGTGGCACAGTTGGTACAACTATGGCAGTTGAAAACTCTGGCAAAGCAAATTCTATTTATGTTTTTGGTACAGACGCTTCTGAACAAATCGTAGGCTTACTTAAAGACGGCAACAACGTATTACAAGCAGTAACAGGTCAAGACCCATTTGCTATTGGTTATTCAACTGTTGATGCTCTTATTAACGACATTGAAGGTCAACCAGTTGACGGCGCAGGAAAAACTAACATAATTCCTGGTATTCCTCTTAACCGTGGTGATGTTGCAGGGTTAGATACTTTCTTAGAAGACCTTAAGAGCAAAATGTAATTTGTGTTAAATGCATTAAATGCAAATAAAAACTCCCCTGCCTGCCTTATAACAGGAGGGGAGTATTATTTAGGAAGGTGTATCCCATGAGTGTTTTAAGAACAGAAAATATTGTAAAAGATTATCCGGGAACACGTGCCCTCAATGACGTGAGTGTTTCTTTTGAGGGTGGTAAAGTTCATGCTTTTATCGGCAAAAACGGCTCTGGGAAATCAACCCTTGTTAAAGTGTTTTCAGGGGCTATAGAGCCTACAGAGGGGAAATTTTTCCTTGATGACAAAGAGCTTAATTTTAATTACCCAACAGATGCATTTCAACAGGGCATAGCTACAGTTTATCAAGAACTTAGCCTTGTACCTTATTTATCCGTTGCAGAAAATATTTATCTTGGAAGGCTTCCCAAAAAAGGGAAAATAGTAGATTGGAAAAAAACATCGGAAATGGCAGGAGAACTGCTTAAAAAGATGAATGTAAACATTGACCCTAGCGAAAAAGTATACAAGCTTAGCATGTGGCAATGTCAAGTTGTAGAAATTACTAAGGCTATGAGCTTTAACCCAAAAGTTTTAATGCTGGACGAACCTACGTCCGCTCTTGCGCAAAACGAAACCCAAAGCCTATTCGAGGTTATAAGAACATTACGTGACCAAGGGGTTATAATTATATACATATCACACCGCTTACAGGAAATTTGGGAAATTGCCGATTCTGTAACGGTGCTTAGAGACGGAAATTTTATCGGAAAAGAAGATGTTAAAAACCTTGACCACAAAAAATTAATAAGCATGATGTTTGGAGATGTAGAAATAAAAACACGCCCTGGGGATTTAAAAGTTCAGGACGAATCAATACTTAAAGTTGAAAACCTTACTCGCAAAGGAAAATTTGAAGATGTTTCCTTTGCGCTTAAAAAAGGTGAAGTTTTAGGAATTGCCGGAATGCTTGGCTCTGGCAGAACAGAGCTTTTAAGAAGTATTTTTGGCGCAGATGGATACGACAGCGGAAGCATTTCCGTTAACAATGAAAACGCTCCACGTAATGCAACGCCGGAGCTTATGAAAAAATACGGAATTGGGCTTACCCCTGAAGAGCGAAAAAACCAAGGCGTTATATTAATTCATTCCATTAGGGATAATTTATGCAATGCATGTCTTGATAAAATATCAGAAAACCGTATTATAAACACTAAAAAAAGGCTGGACTTTGCCAACAGGCAAGTTAACGACCTGCAAATTAAAGTCCCCTCTCTTATGGCCACAGTAGGCTCTTTGTCCGGCGGAAATCAGCAAAAAGTAGTTATAGGGAACTGGCTTAACAACCATCCAAAAATTATGATGTATGACGAGCCTTCCAGAGGCATTGACGTTAATGCAAAACAGCAAATATTTCAAATTATGTGGGAACAGTCCCGCAAAGGGGTATCAAGCATTTTTGTTTCTTCGGAGTTGGAAGAGCTAATGGAAGTTTGCCACAGAATTTTAATTATGTATATGGGCAGAATTATTGGCGAAGTTTACCCGGAAAACTTAACAATTGAACAACTTTATGCTAACTGTATGGGAGGAATAGTAGAATGCCAGAAATAGTAAAAAAAATGTCGCTTTTTTCTAAAAAGAAGACAAATAACTTTGTTTTAGATCATATGATTGAGCTTTTGCTCATTATTATGATAATATGTTTAGGTATTGCTTCTCCGGCGTTTTTAACAACGGGAAATATTTTAAACATTTTACGTAACGTTGCTATGAGAGGTGTTATCGCTTACGGCATGTGCCTTGTTATATTATCCGGAGAAATTGACCTTTCAGTTGGTTCACAAGTAGCTTTATGCGCTGTTATTTCCGCTTGGGTTTCCAAATGGCTTGCAGCCGCAGGAATTATGCCGATTGAAATAGGTGCGCTTGTTGGGATTGCAGTAGCTATAGGAGTTGCGCTTTTAACAGGAACATTCCACGCATGGGCACGCCATAAATTTAACATGCCAACATTTATTATAACGTTAGCTAACCTTAATGTAATGTATGGTCTTGCCGCTATTATTTGCGGCGGTTTCCCTATAGTAGATGCTTTCCCAAGCTGGTATGTTTTTATGGGCACAGGGAAAATTTTTGGAATTCCTTTTCCGGCAATTGTTTTTATTTTAGTATTTTTTATGTTTTGGTTTCTTACTGAAAAAACAGCTCTCGGGCGCCAAATTTACGCAGTTGGCGGTAATGCAGAAGCTGCCCGCCTTAACGGTATAAGCGTTTGGAAAACAAGAGTTTTTGTAATGTGTATGGTACAGTTAATGTGTGTTCTTGGGGGCACTATGAACGCCGCACAGGTTCGTTCTGCAACTTTCGGCTTTGGTCGTGGTTGGGAAACTCAAATTATTTCCTCGGTAGTAATCGGTGGAACAAGTATGTTAGGTGGTATTGGTACTGTATGGGGAACGTTAATAGGCGTTCTTTTCACAGGGGTTATTTCAAACGGAATGACGCTTCTAAACGTTAATGAATATATGCAGTATGTGGTTAACGGCGCTCTTATGTTTTTTGCCGTTATGTTTAATACATATATGACTCGTAAAAAAGCGTAGGGGTGGATTCCATATCCACCCGAGAAACCCATGTTTGCCTATGTTTTCGGGACGATATAGAATCGTCCCCTACGGAAGCTGATAAATTGTAGGGGCTGGCGTCCTCGACAGCCCGAGGCCTCTGGTAGGAAGGGATGTCGGGACGTCGAGGACGCCGTCCCCTACAGATATACCCCATGTGGGTTTCATAAACGAAAATATACATAAACCTATGTAGGGGTGGATTCCATATCCACCCGAAAAACCCATGTTCACCTCTGTTATCCGGGACGATATGGAATCGTCCCCTACAGAAGCTAATAAATTGTAGGGGCTGGCGTCCCCGACAGCCCGAAGCCTCCGGTTAGAAGGGAATCGGGACGTCGAGGACGCCGTCCCCTACAGAAGCTAATAAATTGTAGGGGCTGGCGTCCCCGACAGCCCGAAGCCTCCGGTTAGAAGGGAATCGGGACGTCGAGGACGCCG
>CAZJGG010000015.1:21883-52233 GCA_964545475.1 uncultured Eubacteriales bacterium
TCCCCGACAGCCCGAAGCCTCCGGTTAGAAGGGAATCGGGACGTCGAGGACGCCGTCCCCTACAGATATACCACATGTGGGTATCATAAACGAAAATATACACAAACCTATGTAGGGGTGGATTCCATGTCGTCCCCTACAGAACACTGATTAATTCATGTACATAATGAGGGATGAAAATGAAGCTTGGAATTGATATAGGAGGAACTAAAATTGCGGTGGGCTTAGTTAATGATGAAGATAAGCTTATACACAAAGACAGTACTCCAACTTTGTCGGAACGTTCCAGCGATGAAGTTATAAAAAGTATGGCGGAATTGGCTAAAAGAGTTGTTCTTGATGCCGGAGCTTCCATAAACAATATAGAATCTATTGGAGTAGGCTGCCCCGGAATTTTAGACAAAGAAAAAGGAATTGTAATATATTCAAATAATATCAGATGGGATTATGTAGAGCTTAGAAAAGGGCTTTCCCAATATTTTGATAAACCAATATTTTTAAATAACGATGCTAACTGTGCCGCTTTAGGGGAATACGCCGCCGGAGCAGCAAAGGGTTATAGCTCCGCTTTAACAATAACATTAGGAACTGGAGTTGGCGGAGGATATATATTAAACGGAAAAATACACAGCGGTTTTAACAATGCGGCCGGGTCTTTCGGGCATACTGTAATAGTATCCGGGGGAGCTTTATGTACATGCGGCAGAAAAGGTTGTTTAGAAGCTTATGCCTCTGTTACAGGTTTAATCCGTATGGCAACGGAGGCGGCGCAAGCTGATAATAACAGCAAACTTGCAGATTTAATATGTCAAGGAATTGCCCTAGACGGCAAAAACATTTTTGACTGTGTTAAAGCCGGAGACAAAACCGCAACAGAAGTGCTTGATAAATATGTTTGTTATTTAGGCGAGGGAGTAACCAATTTTATAAATGAGCTTCAGCCGGAAGTTATTGTTATAGGCGGAGGGATTAGCAAAGACAAAGAATATCTTATAGAGCCTCTTAAAACCATTGCGGCAAGAGATGTTTTTTGTAAAGGCGTTCCGTTGCCGGACATTGTGCCGGCGTGTCTTGGCAATGATGCCGGAATTATCGGAGCTGCATTTCTTAAGGTTTATGAAGGTAATTATTAAAGGCGGAATAATATGGTAGGCGTAAATCAACAGAACATGAACGGTACAAACAGGTTTTTACTGCTTAAAACAATAGCCACTCAAGGGCCTGTTTCAAGAATTGGGCTTAGTAAAGCAACAGGGTTAAGCAAAATGACAGTTACATCCCTTGTGGGAGAATATTTTGATGCAGGGATTATTAGAGAATGCGGAAAATCTGTAACCCTTTCTGGGCGCAAGCCTAAGCTTTTGGAGTTAGTTCCGGATTCTCTTCTTACAATGGGTGTTGACATTGGGCGTGACTTTATAGAAGTAGGCATTGTAGACCTGTGCGGTAAAGTGCAGTTTTATGAGCACGTGGCAATGGTTAACATTCATTCGTCAGAAGCTTTGCTTAGTGCAATTTTAGGGCTTTGCAATAATATTATAAGCAAAACAAACAAATCAAAAGTTTGGGGGATAGGGATTTCAAGTATCGGTCCTATAGATATTGAAAAAGGCATAATCGTAAACCCTCCGGATTTTAACGGTATAACAAATGTACAAATTGTATCTGCTTTAAAAGAACATTTTGACTTACCAGTTTATTTGGAAAATGATATGTGTGTGTCTGCCCTTGCGGAGTTATATTACGGCAACGGCAGTAGTTATGATAAATTTTTGTATATGGGCATTTCCGCCGGTATAGGTGGAGGAATTGTTTTAAACCGCCAGCTTTACAGAGGCGCAAGAGGTTTTGCAGGTATGCTTGGGCATACAGTTGTAGAAACCGACGGAGAACCTTGTCAATGCGGAAATAAAGGATGTTTTGAAGCATACAGCAGTGTCCGTGCGGCTGTCCGCTTTGCAAAAGAGCATGGCGCACCCAAAGATTTAACTTGGATGATGCTTTTAAAAAGAGCAGAAGACGGGGACACAGCATGTGTCCAAGCTATTGAGCATATGTACCGCTATATAGAAATGGTTATATTTAACGCCGTAACCACCCTTGATGTACAATGTGTCTTCATTGGAGGAGATATATGGTATGGCTCAAAGTTCTTTTTAGAAAGGCTTAACAATGCAATTAAACAAAAGCTTTTCGCAAGGGAAATAAGGGAAAATATCCCTGTAATTCTGTCTCAGTTTTCTGCAAACGCAACGTTTATAGGAACTGCCGCCTTAGTTATGGAAAATAATTTAAGCCCGAAAAACATGTAGGGGCGGATTCCATATCCGCCAGAAAAATATATGAGGAATGATTAAAAATGCAACCATTTGAACCTGATTACACCCAACTTCAAGGCTGTGCTTGGAACAAAGAAGCAAAGCGGCTTCCTCTTTACGAGCACAATGTGTCATTTAAATTAATCGGGGAAATTATAGGAAAAGACATTAAATCCCTTTATGATGGCAATGATAAAGATTTAGACGAGTTTTTCTCAGCATACTGCGGGTTTTTCAAAGATAACGGATATGATGTTGTAACTTTTGAGCAGTGTATAGGGCCTGCAATGCCGGGTTCTGGCACTTTAGGAAACAGCGCTTTAACCCCTGCCATTCAAACAGCGGAAGATTTTAAAAAATATCCTTGGGAAGAAGTTCCCGAGCTTTATTTTAAAATGAGCGGCCGTTATTTTGAGGCTTTGCGCCGCAACCTGCCTGCAGGCATGAAGGCTATAGGCGGCGTTGGCAACGGCATTTTTGAATGCGTTCAAGACGTTGTGGGCTTTGAAAATTTATGCTTTATTAAAGCTGACGAACCGGAAGTATATGAAGAAGTATTTGAAAAAGTTGCCGAAACTAATTATGCCATTTGGCAACGTTTTATGAAAGAATACGGGGATATTTACTGCGTTTTACGCTTTGGAGATGACTTAGGCTTTAAACATTCCACACTTTTGTCTCCTGCAGATGTTAAAAGCTTAATAATTCCTAAATACCGGCGTTTTACAGATTTAGTACACAGCTACAACAAACCGTTTTTGCTTCATTCCTGCGGCTGTATTTTCGACGTTATGGACGATATTTTAAACATAGCAAATATTGATGCAAAACATTCAAATGAAGACCAAATAGCACCTTTTTACACATGGGTAGAAAAGTACGGAGATAAAATAGGAAATTTCGGCGGCATAGACACAGACGCTGTTTGCCGCCTAGACAAAACCCAAATGAAGGAATATATAACAGATGTAATTAAAAACTGTAGTAGCCACGGTGGTTTTGCTTTTGGCTCTGGTAATTCCATTCCAGATTACGTTCCGGCAGAAAATTATATAAATATGATAAATATAGTAAGAGAACTGCGTGGAGATAGTTGCTCTTAAACACTATTACGGAGGTTTACATGAAAGAACCGCTATTGTTAAAGCCTGCGACAAAAGATTATTTGTGGGGCGGCCACAAATTAAAAAAATTATATAACAAAGAAGCAGACACGACCGTTCTAGCCGAATGTTGGGAGCTTTCCTGCCACAAAGACGGCTTATGCCTTATTACAAACGGAGAACACGCCGGAAAAACCCTTTACGAGCTTTTAGAAGAACACCCGGAATATATTGGAGTTAACAAAAAAGCCGACGAGTTCCCTATTTTAGTTAAATTAATAGATGCCAAAGACGATTTATCAGTGCAAGTTCACCCGGACGATGACTACTCTCGTAAAAACGAAGGAGATAACGGCAAAACAGAAATGTGGTATGTTATTGATGCAGAGCCGGGAGCAACTCTTATTTACGGCTTAAACAAAAGTTTAACAAAAGAAGATTTCCGAATGGCTATTTCCCAGGGAAATCTTGAAGAGTATGTTAACGCTGTAAACGTTAAAAAAGGCGATGTATTTTTTATTCCGGCGGGAATGCTCCACGGAATTGGCAAAGGCATTGTTATTGCGGAAGTTCAGCAAAGCAGCAACGTAACATACCGTGTGTTTGATTCCAACAGAAAAGATGCAAACGGTAACTCACGCCCTTTGCATATTGAAAAAGCAATAGACGTTACAACTCTTACCCCCGAGCCTTTATATGAAGCCCCTGCTAATGATGTATTGGCAAAATGCCAATACTTTACGGTTAAGCGCATAAACATTGAAACAAACACCACTTTAAAAGCGGGAAAAGATAGCTTTCAACACCTTTTAGTTACAGAGGGTGAGGCGGTTATTCTCTATAACAGCAAAAATTACTGCGCCTCTGCCGGGCAAAGTCTTTTTATTCCGGCAGGGCTTGGGGAATATAAAGTGCTAGGCAAAGCAACTCTAATTTTAAGCACTGTTTAGCGTAAAATTAAAGCTCTCGCCATGGAATAAACCGAATTTTATAACGCTAAAATATTGACAATAGCGTTATATGATTTTATAATGATAATGAGGTGAATATTATGGCGACAGTAAAATCAAATGTTAACGTAAAAATAGATGCTGAAGTTAAAGAACTTGCAACAAAATTATTAGAGCGTATGGGCATAGACCAAACAACTGCAATAGATATGTTTTACAGACAAATTATAGCAGAACGCCGCCTGCCGTTCCAACCCGTAGTAGCTCCTGCACTCGACGAAAAGCTTATAACGGCAATTTTGAAGAGTAACCCGAAGAAAGTTGAACTTGAAGTCAACGAAGACGGGAATGTTATTATAGACAAAGAACTGCATCCGGATATTTACAACTGGGCGGTGCAAGAGTGATGAAACCTTTTGAGATATTCATTGTTTACATCTCTTGGGGAAGCGGTGGAAAAAGCCGTCCGGTTTTAGCATTCCTGCAAGGCGGGAACAAGATTTCAGTTTATCCAATTACTTCGCAATATGATGATAAGAGCGAAGCTATAAAGGCGAGGTGCTTCAAGATAAACGACTGGTCACGGTCGGGACTTGATAAACAATCATACATTGATACAGGAACGCTCATTAGCTTACCGACGTCAGTAGTTGATAGTAAAAAACCAATAGGACAACTAACGAATGAGGATAAACAGCGGTTGTTGGAGTTTTTAACGAAAGAATCATAGGGTAATCATTGATTATCCCATCAGACTAAAAATTAAATAAACCAAGTAATTCTAAGCATGAGTATAATCTTATGCTTTTTTTATTTTTTTTATATGTTTTCAGACACTGTGTCTGATTAAAGGGCAAAAAACAGTTCATATTGTAGTATTAACAGAAGTTGATTAATGTGATAATATTCTTTTATGCACAATAAAGTTTTGTAAAAATAACAAATAGTATACATAATACTTATACAAGTATTTGCTTTTATAAATTTTTAGTGCATTTTATATAATAAACTTTGAACAGGAGGAATGTGCAATGCCGGAAAAGAAGAAACTTAGCAACCTCTTCATTAATGCTTTTGGCTTGGGTGACTTTGGCTTTCAAATTATGGTAAACATGGAGCTTTTATTCTTCATGGTGTTTATGACAGACGCCATTCAGTTCTCGCCAGAGACAGCAGGGTTTATCGGTTCTGTAACAGGGTTTTTCGACATCTTATGGGTTTTTGTGGCTGGATTAATAGTACAAAAATGCAACTTTAAGTGGGGTAAGCTGCGTTCATGGCTTTTGTTTGCGCCACCGTTTATATGGGCATTTTTTATATTCCAGTTTTGGGGCTTTAGTGGGGCGACTGACCTTTCTGCGTTTCTTATATGTATGGGCTTCATTGTAAGCCACCTTATTTGGAACTGTGCTTATACAGCCCACATAGCTATGATTTCCGCATACACCGACGACGTACAACAGCGCACAACTCTTTCATCTCGCCGTGCTCTTGGTCAGGCAATGGGAAAAATCGTGTTTTCGTTAGCAGCGCCTACTATGATTGCAGCGTTGGGAGTGTCTTCCGGTTCAAAAGCACTTGGATACACTTATACAACTATGATTTTAGTGCTTATAATGATAATTTGTTATTGGGTTGTTTTTGTGGTTTCTAAACCATTTGAAGCACCTACCGACAAAAAGGCCGGAGCTTTAAAAGAAGAAAAAGTTCCTCTTGTTAAAAATATTGCCTACGCCGTAACAAACACACAACTTATTGTGCTTATATTGGCAGATTTCGGGCGGTGTTTCGCTTTTTATCTTGTAACCGCCGTAACGGCATATTATTTCCGGGTAGTTGTGGGGGATGCCTCCAAAATGGCGTTATACTTGCTGCTTATTAACGTGGCAAGCGCAATATCAGCTTTAATTGCGCCTTATGTTGCAAAATCTATCGGTAAGAAAAATACATATTTCCTTGGAATGCTTGGTTATGCTATAGGGCTTATAACGGTTTATATGTTTGTTAAAACCGCCGCCGGATTTATGATTGTAATGCTTATAGCAAATGGTTTGTTCCAGCTTTCATTTTCAATGGGCACAGCAATGTTTGCAGATACAGTTATATTTGGGGAATGGAAGTCCGGCGTAAATTCCCGTGGGTTTATAATGGGGCTTTACAGCTTGCCAATAAAAACAAGCGTGCTTGTAAGAGCGGCGTTTATGGGATTTATGCTTTCCCGCATGGCATATAAACCAGATGCAGTTACAGAAGAAATGGTTAACGGAATACGTAACCTTATAACAATATACCCTGCTATAGTTATTATAATTTGCGGTATTTTCGGCTTTTTGTGCTACCGCTTAACAGACAAATATGTTAAACAGCTTTCTGATGAGATAGCAGCAAGGAAAACAGCGTAATATTCCAAAATACAAGGGAGGTATATAATGTATTCAGAAAAAGAAAATTTCATAAGGACTATAAAAGGGGATAACCCGGATCACATTGTTGTTCAGTGGGGGCCTTTAATGCCAGTAATGAAAGAGCCCTGTTATAAATACACAAGGGGGAACAGAGTAAGAGGTACAAACAGTATAGACAGATGGGGTGTACATATACAGTGGCCACAAGACCAACCTGCCGCAATGCCCCATGTAACAGAAGAAACAAAGGTTGTAAAAGATATTATTCGGTGGAGAGAATATATTAAAGTGCCAGATATTACCAAAGAAGCCGCAGAGGGCTGGGAAGAAGCACAGCAGCTGGCACAGGAAATAAGAGACAAAGGCAATATGGTTATGGCTTTTATGGGCACAGGAATGTTTGAGCAACTTCATGCGCTTATGGGCTTTGAAGATGCTTTAACAGGCATGTTAGTTGAGCCGGAATACATAAACGAACTTCTTGATGAAATTTACGGCTTCCGTTGCGCCTATGCAAAACTTCTCATAGAAAATCTTCGCCCGGATGTAATCCTTTCCCACGATGACTGGGGAACAAAAAATGCCTTGTTTATGAGCCCTGAAACATGGAGAAAATTTTTCAAAGAGAGATACAGAAAATTTTATAGTTTATTCCGGGAAAAAGGAATTATGGTTATTCACCACGCCGATTCCCATTGTGAAGAAATTGTGGAGGATATGGCAGAAATTGGCATAGACATTTGGCAAGGTGTTCTTCCACAAAATAATATTCCTAAAATTCAAAAGCTTTTAGGCGGTCGCATGGCTCTTATGGGGGGAATAGACGCTACAGTTGTAGACAAAGAAGTAATCCCCGAAGAGGAAATACGCGCAGAAGTACGCAGAGCCTGTGAAGAATATATCCCAGGTGGTCATTTTATTCCGTGTTTGCCAAACGGGCTTAGAAACGGTGCAATATTTGCCAACACTGATGTTATAATAGATGATGAAATAGCAAAGTACAGTAAAAAGTTTTTCCCATATTAAAAAATATTAAGAGCTTGCAAATTACGTTATGCAAGCTCATTTTAAATAATTCTAATAAAAGGATGCGTTCCTATTGAAACTAAGTATGCAGATTTTAGCCGACAGCTTAAAAATCTATAGTGGATATACTTTTGACGGCATAAGCGGAGAATGCCAGCTGACAGGGGTTCGTCTGTTTGACTCGGTCAAGCCGGTTAAGCCGCAATATGTATATGTAACCCAAGGTGAACTGCTTACTAATTCAAAAGGGGCGTTTGTTAGCATAGGACAGCCGGAGGAAACAGAAAACCCTAATGTTATTGTTTTACCGGAAGACACTTCCCTGCATACTGCACTTGTTTGGGTTCAGGAAATATTTGAATTTTACAACAATTGGGAAGATTCTTTGCAAGAAACAATAAACCGTGAAGGAAGCATCGAAGAGCTTTTGGAGCTTAGCTTGCATTTGTTCGGCAACCCAATATTTGTGCACAACCCTGAGTTTTATCTTATTGCAATGGCAGGGGAAAGCCCTGACCCCGGCGCTTGGATGTATGATGAAAGCAGTGGAAAATATATATTTAATAACGACCTTATTAATCTCTATAAGTTATCTCCTGTATATTTGGAATCACTAACAACCCATGGAGGGCAAATATTTCCGGAAGTAATAAGAGATTACCCAATACTTATGATTAACTTATGGAGGGGTAAAGTTTATGAAGGGCGCATTTGCGCAAGCGCTAAAAACAATAAAATATTACCCGGGCAATTACAACTTATAGAACGACTGGCAGATTTTGTTTTAATTGCCTTACGGCGGCAAAGCGACAGAGGTAAATATGCCGCCCGTATGTTTGAGGTTGTACTTACAGAACTTTTAGATAAAAAACCAACAGACGAAGTGGTTATTATGCATCACCTTATTAACCAAGGCTGGAAGCCGGATGACAAATATATGTGCGTAAAAGTTGGGGTTAGCCAACGGGATGAATATATTATGTCCCTCATATCAGCATGCAATAAAATTGAAGAACTAATTTATGGTAGTTTCGCTTTCCCATATCAAAATAATATAGCTGTTATTGTAAACTTAACATGGGGTGGGCATACAAAATATAACTGTCTGTCGCCTCTTGGCCCCTTTTTGCTGGAAGGTCTGTTTAAATCTGGAAGTAGCAATGTTTTCCGGGATTTTATGCAAGTGGGAGATTATTTTCAGCAGGCTTCAGCCGCTCTTTTAATAGGAGAACAGTGCGACGAAACATTTTGGTCTCACCAGTTTGCAGACTGCGTTGTTCCTTATTTTTTGCGCTATGGCTGTAGCGAGCTTCCTCCCCGGCTCATTTGCTCCGAAGACGTTATAGAGCTAGCCGCTTATGACGAAGCAAACCATACTGCTCTTTTAGAAACATTACGTGTTTACATTGCCAACAATTTAAACGCCGCCCAAACAGCCCGGGCGCTATTTATTCACAGAAGCACATTTTTTTACCGTCTTGATTGTATAAAGGCCATTATTAAATGTAATTTAAAGGACGAAAATCAGCGGTTTTATTTACAGCTATCTTTCAAGCTTTTAAACATCCCAAATGACTGGAGGGATTCTTTTACAAATGAATAAATCTACCATTTCTAAAAAACAAATACTTGGGTTTGCTCTTATGTTTATAATACTTATAGGCATGAATTTTGTACCTGTAGGTGGAGATTTAACACCAGAGGGGCGTGGGGCTGTTGGAGTCCTTACGGCAATGCTGGCGCTTCTTGTAACAGAGGCTTTGCCCATCGGCGTAACCTGCATTCTTGCTCCTGCCCTTTTAGTGTTATTTAAATGCGTTCCAATTGGTCAGGCATTTTCCGGCTTTACAAACCACATTATGTTTTTCGTTCTTGCTTCCTTTGGAATTTCCGCCGCTATAACAAAAGTTAACCTTTCACGAAGGCTTTTAATACGCCTAATGAAAGCTTTCGGCAAAAACGTAAGCTTTTTGCTTTTAGCAATGATAATATGCGCCGCACTTATTTCATCCATTGTAAGCAACGTAGCCACAACCGCCGTATTTATGCCAATAATGCTGGACTTCCTAAATATTTACGAAAACCCGGAAGATAAGAAAAAAACAGGGCGCACATTTATGTTAGCCCTGCCCATTGCCAGCATGATAGGCGGCATGATGACCCCTGCCGGCTCTTCCCTAAATTTACTATGTATTGCCCAGCTTGAAAACATTGCAGGGCTTACAGTATCCTTTACCCAGTGGATGCTTTTCGGCATTCCTTTAACACTAATACTTCTGCCATTTGCATGGTGGGTAATAACAAAGCTCAACCCCCCAGCAGAAGTAGACAAACCTGTAATAGAAAATTACATATCTACGCTACATTTACCAAAAAAACTTGGGCGTGATGAAATCTTAGTAGCCGTACTTATGACAATTATGTTTACGCTATGGGTATTAAGCGCTCGTTTTCCAGTATTCCAGGTTACAGTCGTTGCCATTATCGGCTTTTCTATAATGTTACTCCCCGGCATAGGCGTTTTAAACTGGAAAGAGTTTGAATCATCAGTAAGCTGGAGCGCATACTTCCTGCTGGGCGCAGTAATGTCCGTAGGCGGAGCGGTAGTCTCAACCGGCGCAAGCGCCTGGATTGCGGCTGCCATAATTCCTGCCTCCCTTAACTTGCCTGTGTTCGGCGTGCTTTTCGTCGTAAGCCTGCTTATTTTTGCACTGCTAATTCCAATACCAGTCGCCCCTGCATTAATAGGCATCCTAGCCGCACCCCTTATTTACCTTGCCAACAACACGGGCATATCCCCAATCATCATGATTATGGCTCTAGGGCTGTGCGTTGCCAACTGCTACCTACTGCCCCTAGACACCGTACCATTAATAACCTACATGACCGGCTACTACAAAATGGGAGAACTAACTAAAACGGCAATCCCCATCCAGCTTTTGCTGGGAATTGCCGTGGCACTCTGGCTGCCGGTTGCGGCTTTGTTTGCACTTTAATTTTTCATATTCTTAATTAAAGCACTGATTAATCAGTGCTTTAATTATTTTTATTGATGTTTAGTTTATTGACTAAAAAATATTATTTTGTTATACTAATTATAGTATATTTTAGAATTTTTTGTGCTAAAAGAAAGGATTGCCGCTATGATAACGACAGGGGTAATAATGGCCGGAGGAAAAGGCGAACGGTTTTGGCCAAAAAGCAGAAAGCAATGTCCTAAACAATTTTTATCACTAACCAGCGATGGTAAGACAATGATACAGCACACGGTAGAAAGGTTATTACCCATTGTATGTATAGAGGATATTTTTGTAGTTACTAATGGGGCTTACAAATCGCTAGTCAAAGAACAACTCCCAAATTTGCCAGACGAAAATATTATTTTAGAGCCTGTTCCAAAAAATACAGCGCCATGTATAGCGCTGGCGGCTGCACATATAAAGAAAAAATATGGCGATGCTATTATGGTTACACTTCCATCAGATCATCTTGTAAAATATAAAGAGATGTATCTATCTGTTTTAAAGCACGGTATTAATATTTCCAAAGAGCGTGATACTATTGTTACGTTAGGAATTACCCCATCTTACCCGGAAATCGGTTACGGATACATAAACTTTGAAGTAGCGGATTATGATGATTATAGCATATATAAAGTTAAAAAATTTGTTGAAAAACCTAGCTTAGAATTAGCAAGGGAATATGTAGACAGCGGTAAATACCTTTGGAACAGCGGTATGTTTATTTTTAGTGTTAAAACAATTATGACAAGCTTTCAAAAGTTTTTACCTAATCTTTATGAATCAATAGAAACTATAGAAAAAATCATTGGGACAAGTTATGAAGAAACAGAGCTTGATACTGAGTTTAAAAAAATTGAATCTGTTTCTATAGACAAAGGCGTTATGGAGAAAGCCGATAATATATATGTTTTGCCGGCAACTTTCGGCTGGGACGATATGGGAAGCTGGACAGCTCTTGAAAGGTTTAATAAAGTTAATGACTTTGGCAATATTGTTAATGGCAACGTGGTGACGGTCGACGTTAAAAACAGTATAATTATGGGGGAACAAAAACTCATTGCCCTTGTAGGAGTTGAAAATATTATCGTTGTAGATACAGAGGATTCTACTTTAATTTGCGCTAAAGATAAGGCTCAGGACATTAAAAAAGTAATAGATAACTTAAAAATTTGTAATAGAGAAAACTATCTATAATAACATACCATCCAGGAGGAAATTTAATGAAATATGATGTTTGCATTATTGGAGGCTGCGGGCATGTAGGGCTTCCTTTAGCAATTATGCTTGCGGTTAAGGGCAAAAACGTATGTGTATATGATTTTAATGAAAAAGCCATAGAGCTTATTAAAACAGGTGTCTTGCCGTTTGAAGAAGAAAATGCAACTCCTTTTTTACAACAGGCTTTGCGTGAAGAAAAGTTACATTTTTCTACAGAGCCATCAGTTTTAGCGGAAAGTGATACGGCAATTCTTATTATAGGGACGCCTGTTGACGAGCATTTAAACCCTAAATTCAGGCTAATGAAAGAAGTTATAGACGATTTAGCACCATATTTTTATGATGGGCAGCTGCTTATTTTGAGAAGCACTGTATATCCTGGCGTTAGCAAAAGAATTAATGACTGGGTTTTAGAAACTGGAAAGAATATACATGTTTCTTTTTGCCCTGAAAGAATTTTGGAGGGTAAAGCTGTTGAAGAGCTGGAATCTCTTCCGCAAATCATTTCATCATTTACTCCTGAGGGCGTTGAGAGGAGCAAAGAGCTTTTTTCTTTATTAACAGAAGACATTATTGTTGTAGAACCAATGGAGGCGGAGCTTGCTAAGTTGTTTACAAATGTATGGAGATACATTAAGTTTGCAGTGTCAAACCAATTTTATACAATTGCTAATGATTACGGATTAGATTTTTATAAAATTCACGAAGCAATGACACATAATTATAAAAGAACTCAGGATTTTCCAAAACCAGGTTTTGCGGCTGGTCCTTGTCTGTTTAAAGACACTATGCAATTAGGAGCATTCAGCAATAACGACTTCAATTTAGGGCATACAGCTATGCTTATAAACGAAGGGTTACCAAACTATGTGGCTAAGCAGCTTAAAAAGCAATACGACTTATCAGAACTAACAGTTGGTATACTGGGAATGGCGTTTAAAGCCGAAAGCGATGATAACAGGGAATCACTTTCATATAAAGTTAAGAAAATTTTTGAGCTGGAAGCAAAAAACGTTCTTTGCTCAGACCCATTTGTAAAAGACGATTCATTTGTTGATGAAGAAACTTTAATTAATAAAAGCGACATTATTATTATAGCAACGCCGCATAAAGCTTACAAATCATTAAAAATAGAAAATAAAAAAGTTGTAGACGTTTGGAACGTTTTAGGCTATGGAGGTCGTATATAATGAAAATATTAATAACAGGCTCCGCCGGATTTATAGCGGGTTATTTAGTTGATGATTTATTAAAAAGAGGACATACAATCGTTGGTATAGATAATTACAGCAAATACGGCTTTATAGAAAAAAGCTACGACAACCACCCAAATTATACTGTTGTAAAGGGTGATGCTAAAGACACAGCTCTTATGAAAGAATTAATAGAAGATTGCGACCAAGTTGTTGCCATTGCGGCAATGATAGGGGGCATTACTTATTTTCACGAATATGCTTATGACCTTCTTGCTGAAAACGAAAAAATTACAGCCTCAACTTTTGATGCGGCAATTTGGGCTTTTAAAGAGAAAAAACTTCAAAAAATTAACGTTTTATCATCATCTATGGTATATGAATCTACAGATAAATATCCGTCTGAGGAAGGTGAACAGCTTAAATGCCCACCTCCACTTTCAACATACGGTTTTCAAAAGCTTGCTTGCGAATATTTTGCAAAAGGCGCATGGGAACAATATAAGCTTCCGTATACAATAATTCGCCCGTTTAACTGCGTTGGCATTGGAGAACAGCGTGCTAAGAATGAAAAAGAAATTCTTTCTGGCAATGTTAAGCTTGCAATGAGCCATGTTGTACCTGACTTAGTTCAAAAAGTTATAAAAGGACAAGACCCTCTTCATATTTTAGGAACAGGAGAGCAAATAAGACATTACACTTACGGAGCAGACCTTGCAAAGGGTATAAGAATGTGTATTGAAAGCGAAAAAGCGGTAAATGAGGACTTTAATTTGTCAACTCCTGTTTCAACAACTGTAAAAGAACTCGCTACCCTTATTTGGCAAAAAATTAACGGAGACAAGCCATTAACTTTCATTAGCGATAAAGCATATGAATACGACGTACAAAAACGTGTCCCTTCTGTCCAGAAAGCTAAAGATATTCTTGGTTTTGAGGCCGATACTGATTTAAGCACAACCCTTGATGAAGTTATACCGTGGATAAAAGCTCAAGTTGAGCTCGGAAATATTTAAGGCCATGGGGAAAGATATATGCGATGTTGTAGTGCCTGTATATAACGAAGGCTCTAATATAAAAAACCTGCTGGACAGAATTGTTCAGCAGGTTAATATACCTGTTCGTATTATAGTTGTGTATGATTTTGAAGAGGACAACACATTACCAGTATTAAATGAAATTAGCAGTAATTACTCCTTTGAAATTATGCTTAAGAAAAACGACTATGGCAGAGGCGCTCTCAACGCAATAAAGACAGGGCTTTATTCAGCTTCAAATGAAGCTGTTGTAGTAGTAATGGCTGATTTATCAGACAGCTTACAAATAATTGAAAATATGTATACATTAATATCTCATAAGGGCTATGATTTAGTATGCGGGTCAAGATATATGAAAGGCGGAAAACAGCACGGCGGACCGTTTTTAAAAGGGCTGTTTTCAAGGCTTGCTGGTTTGTCACTTAACTTACTTACCGGTATTCCTACCCACGACATCTCAAACAGCTTCAAGATGTATAGAACATCTATGATTAAAGAAATGGAAATAGAAAGCTCCGGCGGCTTTGAAATTGGAATGGAAATAACCGTCAAAGCCTTTATCTCCGGTAAAAAAATAACAGAAGTACCCTCTGAATGGTTCGACAGAACTGACGGCGAATCTAATTTTAAGATGTGGACATGGATGCCGAACTACTTGCATTGGTATTTCCTTTGCATAAAAAAAACATGGTTTTCTAAGGGGAAAAACAAGTGAACATTCAGCTTACAACCTTATTTATTTTAAATATACTATTTAACTCCATGGCCAGCTTTCTAATAAAAATCGGCATGAGCCGCATTGTGCAAAGCAGTGCTAAAGAACTTATATTTGCAATGATAATGTCGCCATACATTGTGCTTGGCGGCGTTTGTTTTGCTGTAGGCTTTTTAGTGTACACACTCATTTTGCAAAAATCAAATCTCGCCATGGCATACCCCATTGTAACATCAGGCAGTATGATTTGCATTGTATTTTTATCCGTTTTTATTCTCAAGCAGCCCCTTAAGTTTCAGCAAGTAATGGGGATCTTCTTAATCTTAACCGGCATTAATTTTATTGTTAGGTAAGTTTATACTTTAATAAGGGTGATATTTTGAAAGCAATATTTTATGGTGGAAAATTAAAATCTATTAAAGACAATACAAATTTAAAAAATTTTGTTGATCAAATAACAAAAAAACATAAGTTTATTTTATTTTTATTAACAATTGTTGTACTTTTTTGGAGAAGACCCGGGCAATTTTTATACCCTTATATATGGGCTGAAGATGGGGCTGTTATTTTAAGAGATTTTTTAACAAATGGATATGGCAGTATATCTATGCCGGTTGCTGGGTATTTTATTACATCCACTAAACTGATAAACTTTCTGGCTTATAAAATTAGTTTTTGGTATTATCCAGAAATAGCTTCTTTTCTTTCTAATGCTTTTATAGTCTGCATAGTTTTTGCAATAGCTTATTCCCCAACAAAGCTTAAATGCCCTTATTTGTGTGCCATATTAACTCTATTTGTCAAAACAAGACCTGAATGTTTTGGAACAGCGTTGTATAGCTTTTGGTGGGTTGGATTATTATTAATTCTTGTAAGCTTGTGGAATGAAGAAGGTAAAATGAATTGGCTAAGGATTTTTTACCTATTATTTGCAGGTCTTTCATCCCCATTAATTGCCATTTGTAGTCCTTTGCTTGCTTTTAGAGCTCTTCTTGTGAGGAAAAAAAATGAATTTTTTATATTTTTAATATCGCTTATCCCATTTTCCATACAAATGTTATCAATTTTTTCTAGTACTAGAGATTTATCAGAAAACTATAACTTAAAGTGGATAATAATAAAATTTTTAAGTCCTTATACTTTTTCCAGCTTAAAACTAGAAAAAGAGTATTATTTTATCTTAGGCTTAGTGTTTCTAGTACTTTTAATTCTTCCATTATTTTTTAACCTTAAATTTAAAAGGCTACCCAATATTAAGATGGAAGTATCTAAATTATTAAATGAAAAAAAAGAGTTAATAATTTTATTAGCATGGCTTTCTGGATCAATATATTTATCCTGCTCTGCAATTGACATAAACATAATAGATCATATTAATGCCGGAGCTAGATACTACTTCTATCCCTTTATTATAATTTCTTATATTTTAATTCATAACTTTTATATAATGCAAAAAAATTATTTAAGATTTATATATTTGTTTATAGCGTTTACCTTTATATTTGATGGTTCTCTAAAAATAATTTCTCAAGATCATATAAAGGAGAACTGGAGACTTCACTTGCAAGAGATTTACAATAATTATCGAAATGAGATACCTATTTTTACAGGAGGGCAATCATATAAAGAATGGAGGCTTAAAGTATCTAAAAATAACATTGAAAACTTAATTAATAATTCTGTTATATTTAATAATTACGGTACAAATAGTTATGGTTATTCAAATAACTTGCCAAATGTATCTATTGATTTTACAAACATGCATAAAAACAGCGATTCATTTAATTATGCTATAGACTTAATAAATAATAAACCCATGAGTAACCAAATTGTTATTAATCAAGGTGATAGATTAACTATTGATGGTTGGGGTCTTGACAATTCTTTATCCTCTCCAACATATACGACTTATATTAAAATAAATAACGTATTATTTGAGTGTGATAAAAAAGTAATGCGTCAAGATGCAAATTCTGCATATGGAATAAACCCTAACTTTTTATTAGGATATTCGTTTTCGATAGATTATGTAAATTTACCAAAAGGTTTATGCGATATGTCAATTATATTTATTTCTGCGGACAGTAAAAGTTATGGTGAATTTAACTATGAGTCTCTTTTAGAAATACAATAAATATGCCATTTAGAATATGATAATTTAAATATGAAGACTATAATAAAATTTTGGGGATGTTATGAAGATGAAGGGAAAAAACAAATGCAGTAATTCTTTAAACGAACCAACTGCATTAGAGTTATTATATAATTCAATTAGAAATAATAAACTATTAAAAATATTACTTTTTTTATTAATAATGATTCTATATATACCAACTAATTTTACTCAAGCAAAGTTTGGATTAGATCAATCCTGGGTATATGCATTAAACCTTTTTGCAAAAGACGGCTTAAAGTTTGGGTCTGATGTTGTATTTACATATGGTCCTTTGGGGTTTTTAGCTAACACTATAAATATAGGAGACAATCTTATAATTGGAATCTTTTTTTGGTTAATTATTTATATAATCAACTTGTTTCTTCTTTATACAATAATTTTTAAAGATAATTATTTACCTCAAGGAAATTTCAATCTAATAATGTTTTATATATTTTTTAGTTGGTTAAATAACTTTTTATCATGGCTGCCAGAATATTATATATTAAGTATTGTTATAATTTCTTTGTCATTGTCTTGGTTTAGTAATGAAAATTCAAAAAAGTATATTTTTTTTACAATAACGTGTATATTAACATTGATGTTATTATTTTTTAAGTTTTCATGTGCTTTAATGTCTTTATCATTAATAACTTTATTTTTAATAAGTTTGTTTTTAAAAAATGGATTTATTGAAAAGAAAATTGTTTTATTATCGGCGCTAATACCTATTTTGTTTTGCATAGCTTATTTAATTTATAATCCATCAATAAGTGGTCTAATTAATTATATAATTTCCGCTTGGGAAATTTCGTCGGGTTACAATACTGCTATGAGCGTTAGTGCTGGTGATAAGTGGTTAGTTAGCGCATTTATTATATTTTTTGGATATATTGTAATAATGTTCATTTTCTATTTCGCTGATAAAAAAAGATTTTTTTATATGATTTTGTTTTGTGGAGTATTATTTTTTAATTTCAAGCATGGTTTTGTACGTGCGGACGGTCATGTAAGAATATTTTTTTGTGGATTTATAATATTTATTAGCATAATAACTCTATTTATTGATTTTAAAATAATATGGCTATATCTGCATAAAAAAAGTAAATTAATTATGTTGTCTATTACTTGTTTATTTATAATTACTTGGTTACCTGCTTATTATATAGACTTTTCTCCATCAAAGCTTTTTAACATGTATAATAACAAATTTAATTTTCTAATAAATTTTGCTACTGATATGCAAGTAGGTGTAAACCAAGAAGAAAATAAGTTACCATTAAAAGTAATAGAAACGGTTAAACAAGATACAATTACTTTTTACCCTTGGGACATATCCTATTCTGCTTATAATGACATAAATTTTGTTCCCTTTCCAACATTGCAAACTTATACAGCCTATACAAGTTATCTAGATAACCTAAATGCTGAGTTTTTAAATTCAGAAAAGAAGCCGGAGTTTATTTTTTTACAGAAAAAAGCTATTGATAACAGATTGCCATTTATTGAGGTTCCAAAAATGTGGGAGTCTATTTATAACAACTACTCTGCTGAAATAATAGAAGATGACTATCTTCTACTTAAAAAATCGGATGAAATTCATAGTAACTCTAAAAGGGTTGTTAGCAGTTATAGCTTTCAAAAATCTGAAAGTTTACCAATCCCACAGTCTGAAAATATAATTCTAATGAGTATTGATATGGAACTGAGTTTTATAGGTAAGATAACTAAATTTTTATTTAAAATTCCTGAAGTAAGTATGAAACTATCATATTCAGATGGTTCTGAAGTCTCTGGTCGTGTTTTACCGGAAGTTTTAGAAACCCCAATAATAATTAATAAATATTCTGTTGATTTATCAGAATCAGCTCATATGCTAAATGGGATTTCATTAAATCAAAAAATTGTTGAGTCATTGGAAATAAACGGTAAAGGGATAAAACACTATAAGGACAAAATAAATGTTACTTTTTATGAATATGATCAAAAGATGCAAATAGATTACAGTAAATATAATACTTATTCAAAAAACAAATCAAATAATGTACCCCATTATACCAAAACAGAATCTTTGCAAAATTTCTCTGTGGATAGCGTTAACGGTAGTCGGTATAATGATACAATTATTCATATGAAGCCAGACACCTTTTTTTCTATACAAGGTTGGGCGGCAGATTCTTTAAATAAATTGTCTCCAAAAGAAGTCTATATTGTAATTGATGACAATGCATATAAAGCAGATGTGATTGCACGACCAGACGTTTCAAATTATTTTGACATTATCGAATATGAAAACACCGGTTACAGTCTTACATTGTTATTAGATAATATTGAGGCTGGTGAGCATAATGTTTCATTGCTTGTCTTTTCAAAGGAAGATGGATTATGCTATAAATCAGAAAATATTGGTAAAATAATCATTTAATAGAACTTGCTTAGGATTTCATTCTCCGTTTCCGTTGAAAAGGTGGTCATTGGAAGCCCGAGCAATCTAATGCACTGCGCCACCCCTAAGACAATCATGGGTTTGTCTTAGGGGTGGCAATGCGTTGACATCCCTATAAGTATACTATATAATGACACTTGGTGGCATAAGCCATCAAATTTTAATATAATTTGGTGCTAAATAAAATGAAAATAAGAAAAATTATAAAGATAATATTATTAATCATTACATTATTAGTAAGTAACATTATAATTGCAAAATATTGTAATCTAGATATCGAACCAGAAATCAGATTTTTCTTTTACTCCTTTCAGTTAAACATTGTGCTTAAAGTTTTACTATGCGCATTAATAGATTTTCTTTTATTTGCCATGTTTATTAAATCCAGCAGCGTAATGATGCTTGCAAGAGATTTACTTAGCAATAGAAGGATGATTATGAGCCTTGCTGTAAATGATTTTAAAACAAAGTATGCTGGCTCATATTTAGGCATAACATGGGCATTTGTTATGCCTGTTACAACAATTTTGATTTATTGTTTTGTTTTTCAATATGGGTTAAGGGCGGGCTCTCCTATTGAGGGTATTCCGTTTATATTATGGTTTTCATCAGGGTTAATAAGCTGGTTTTTCTTTTCAGAAGCTTTGATGAGCGCAACAAACTCTCTTGTTGAATATAGCTATCTTGTAAAAAAGGTTGTATTTAAAATTAGTATATTGCCTATTGTAAAGGTGATTTCAGCTTTGTTTATACATTTTGTATTTATTGCGCTTACAATTATTTTCTTTATTATATATAACATTAACCCCACAATATATGCGTGGCAACTGCTGTATTATGTGATATGTGCATTCGCTTTTGTGTTGGCAATATCATTTACAACTGCGTCTGTTGTTATCTTTTTTAAAGACTTAACACAAATAATTAATATATTTTTGCAAATTGGCATGTGGATGACCCCTATAATGTGGAGTTACACAATGGTTCCAGCAAATTTTTTATGGATTGTTAAGCTTAACCCTATGTTTTATGTTGTTGATGGCTATAGAGACAGCTTAATAAATAAAATTTGGTTTTGGGAAAAATATTTCCAAACCGCTTATTTTTGGATATTTACATTTGCAGTTTTTATATTCGGGGCTATTGTATTTAAGAAGCTGAAAGTTCATTTTGCAGATGTCATTTAAGGAGTATGTTATGTCCGAAGTTATAATTAAAGCTGATAAATTAAGTAAATACTATAAATTATATGATAAAACCTCTGACCGTTTAAAAGAATCTTTAAGTCTAACACGCAAAAAACATCATAAAGAGTACTACGCTCTTAATGATGTTAGCTTTGAAGTTAAAAAAGGTGAAAATATAGGTATAATAGGAGCAAATGGAGCTGGTAAGTCCACGCTTTTAAAGATAATAACAGGGGTTTTAAGCCCATCATCAGGAAGTTTTTATGCAAAGGGTAAAATTTCGGCTCTTTTAGAACTTGGGACAGGCTTTAACCCAGAATACACCGGTATTGAAAACATTTATTTAAACGGCACTATGATGGGGTTTACAAAGGAACAGATAGACAAAAAAGTGGGTTTTGTTACAGACTTTGCAGGTATTGGTGATTTTATATACCAGCCTGTAAAAACTTATTCTTCTGGTATGTTTGCAAGGCTTGCCTTTGCCGTTGCTGTTAACGTTGAGCCGGAAATTTTAATTGTTGATGAGGCTTTGGCAGTTGGAGATGTTCGGTTTCAAATAAAATGTATGAACAAAATGAAGGAAATGATGATGGGCGGTACAACAGTGCTGTTTGTTTCCCATGACACAAATGCTATACGAAGATTTTGTTCAGGGGCAATATGGTTAAATAAAGGGCAGGTTCAGGCAATTGGAAAGGTTAATTCCGTTGTAGACATGTATCTTGATTATTTAAAGCTTGGAGAAACAGAGCAGGCACTTCAAGAGATTAAAGAAAAGCAAAAGAAAGAAAGCAAGCCTAAAGAAAAGCGTGCTTTAAAGCCTTATGTTCACGGCGAAGGCATTGCAGAAATTGTTGACTTTAAAATTCTAAATGAAAATCTAGAAGAAGTTTCTCAAATTAAATATGACGAATATTTAAAAGTAGTTGTAACCTATGATGTATACGACGAAAAAATTCCCCACCCGGTTTTAGGCGTAGCACTTAGAGCAGCAGACCACGATTATACCTGCGGACTCAATACTTTACTTGATAATGTTGAAATACCTTGGATAAAAGGGCGAAACACATTTGGCATTGAATATCCCCATGGGCTTCGTGCTGTTGGAGGTAAATATACGTTTGCTACGGCTTTATTCGATGAAACCGCAACAGTACCGATAAATTTTATCGGAGATATAAAAGAGATTGAAATTAACTGCCCATATGTTGGTGAGGGCAGATTTATTATAAATCATCGCTGGATTTAAAACACTTTGAGGTGAAACAATGAAAAAATATGATGCATTGCTGGATATTAATGAAGATAATTCAGCATCGTTAATACTGCGTGAAGTTAAGAAAAACAGTACAGTTCTTGAATTTGGTCCTGCCAACGGAAGATTGACAAGATATTTAAAAAATGAATTAAATTGTGATGTGTATATAGTAGAAATCGATGAAGAATTCTTTGCAGATGCCATAGAGTTTGCAAAAGACGGCATATGCGACGATATATTAAACTATAAATGGCTTGAAAAATATGGTCATATAACATTTGACCATATTATTTTTGCCGACGTTTTAGAACACATTTACGAACCCAGAGACGTTGTTGAAAAATCAATGAGCCTTTTAAAAGACGACGGAACAGTCCATGTTTCCGTTCCTAATATTGCCCACAATTCAATTATTATTGACTTAATAAAAAATAAATTTGAATACAGAGAAACAGGTTTGCTAGATAAAACCCATATAAGGTTTTTCACCTACTATTCACTCTTAAACCTGCTTGAAAGCTGCGGACTTTATTCTATTTTGCAACAAGCAACCTATTGCCACCCGGCACATACTGAATTTTCTAATAATTACACAGACTTAAACTTTAGAACAGACGTGCTGGAGCATAAAAACTTTGAAAATGTATACCAGTTTATTTTTAAGTGTGTTAGAAAAGATTATTATTTGGAAAATAAAAATTCCATATCAGTTAACAATACAATAATTAATAATTTTTCCGAAGAAAAAATATCTGTTTTCGTTAATACAGGCAACGGTTTTAGCGAAGAAACCAAATATACTTATCAATACATTAAAAACCCATGCGACATAACCATAAAGCTTCCAGAGGGCGTAAAACAACTTAGGTTTGACCCGATTGACGGAAAAGGCTGTATTCTTAAAAATCTCGAGATAAGTTGTGATACAGGTTTGCTTGATTACGTTATCGTAAACGGCATAACCGTAGATAATTTATTTGTATTTGCAACTAAAGACCCCCAAGTATTGGTAGAATTATCCGATAAATCCGTCGACACTGTATATATAAAGTGTGAAATATATAATTTTACTCTCAATGAATTTGATTTTCTTGAGAGCTTTTGTAATGCTCATCAAAATTTAGAGCATGAACAGGCAGAAAAAGCTGCTGTAATAGAGCAGTTAACCCAAGCGCAGGCAGAGAAAGCGGCTGTTATAGAAAACTTAGAACAAGAGAAGGCTGAAAAAGCTGTTGTTATAGAAAACTTAGAACAAGAGAAGGCTGAAAAAGCAGTTGTAATAGAAAACTTAGAACAAGAAAAAGCTGAAAAAGCTGTTGTTATAGAAAACTTAGAGCAAGAAAAGGCTGAAAAAGCTGTTGTTATAGAAAATTTGGAACATGAAAAAGTTGAAAAAGCCGCTGTAACGGAAAAGTTTGAGCATGAACTAGCGCAAAATATTGCTTTATGGGATAAATACAACCAACAGGTTTATAATTACGAAGCTGTAATAAATTCTAATAGCTGGAAAATAACAAAACCTTTAAGGGATATTACAAGCTTTGCTAGAAAACTTATTCACTCAAACAAATATATAGAACTTGCCATTAAAGGTTTAATAAGCGTAAGATATAGCGGTATTAAAAAGACATGGTTAAAAATAAAAAAATGGAATTATGTTAGAAAAACTTCTTCTGTAATATCGCCCGGCAAATCTCTATATAAAAGTGAATATCAAGAAAATATAGATTTTTCAGCATACACGCCGGATGTTAAAGCGATTGCCTTTTATTTGCCTCAATTTCATACAATACCAGAAAATGATGTCTGGTGGGGCGAGGGTTTTGTTGAATGGGTTAATACAAAAAAAGGAGAGCCCAAATTTTCAGGGCACTACCAGCCACGCACTCCTCATAAAGACATTGGATATTACGATTTATCAGATATTAATACAATGGCAAACCAGGCAAAGCTTGCTAAACAGCATGGCATTTACGGTTTTTGCTTTTATTACTATTGGTTTTCCGGAAAAAGACTTTTAGAAAAACCTGTAGACATGCTCCTTGAACACCCGGAAATTGATATTAATTTCTGCCTTTGCTGGGCTAACGAAAATTGGACAAGAGCTTGGGATGGGCAAAATAAAGACGTATTAATTAAGCAGGATTATAGCCAAAACGATATGGAAAGCTTTATTGTCGATATTGAAAAATATATTTCCGACAGCAGATATATACGAATAAATGGGAAACCGCTTATTATTGTTTATAATCCAGGACATATTCCTGATTGCAAAGAATTATTTTTAGCATGGAGAAAATTTGCTAAAGAAAAATTAGAATCTGATATATTGATATATACATGCCAAACGTCTAATAATACCGCTAAACTATTAAAAATTGAAAATTATATAGATGGTGAAATACAATTCCCCCCTCATAATATGTGGTATGAGTCTATAGGTGTTAGAGGAATTGATGTAGGCGGCAAAGAATGTTATATTTATGATTATGAAAAATTAGTAGACATAATTGTTAAAGAAGAGCAATCTAAATCTGATAAGCCGTTATATCAAACATGTATGATGGGTTGGGACAATTCGGCGAGAAGAAAAACAGGCTTTACATGTTTTGTAAACTTTTCTTTAAAAAGTTATTATGCTTGGTTAAATTATATGTCCACTAAAGCTAGAAAGTTATTCTGTGAAGATGAAAGATTTATTTTTATTAATGCATGGAATGAATGGGCTGAAGGAACATACTTAGACCCTGATGAAAAATATGGTTATTCAAACATTAACACTACATCAAAGGCCATTTTAGGTCTTCCTTTTGATGAAAACTTTAAAATTATAAATTACGAAAATAAATCTGAATTTTCAGCAAAAATCGCAATTCAAATTCATTGTTTTTACATTGATACATTGGATGATATCGTTGCAAATTTAAACTTTATACCATTGGTATTTGATTGTTATGTATCTACAGATACAAGTGAAAAGCAAAAAATAATAACAGAAGAATTAAAGCTTATAAAAAATCTAAATAAGCTATGTGTTGAAGTGTTCACAAATAAAGGCAGAGACGTTGCGCCTTTTATTATTCAAATGAAAAAACATATTAAAAAGTATGACTTTATTTGCCATATACATTCAAAAAAATCTACAGAAAATAATTATGGTGAATTATGGAGAACCTATTTATACAGACATTTATTTGGAAGCAGTAATAATATTTTAAATCTTCTGAATGAATTTAAAAACAACCCTAAGCTAGGAATAATTTTCCCTAAAACATACCCGATTTTAAGAAATATGGCAAACTGGGGAGATAACGAGCCTTTAATACAATCCATATTTGATAGGCTTAACTTAGATATTTCATTTGATGATGAATGTATATTTCCTGTAGGTAATATGTTTTGGGCAAGAACCCAAGCAATTCTTCCTATGTTTACAAGCAGGTTTACTTTTGATGATTTCCAGGAAGAGATGGGACAAGTAAACTTTACAATTGCACATGCGATTGAACGTTCATGGGTTTATATAGCAAAATCATTAGGTTACACATATTTAAACAATTTTAATTTAATAGAAAATAAATACAATTTTAAACAACACAAAATAGCGACATTTTTTGTTCACCACGATATTAATAATATAATAAGCGATAATGACTTAATATTATGTCGTAAATTATCTGAAATTTCAACTTGCTTTATATTTATATCAAATTCAGATTTAAGAGAATATGACATCAATAAAATTAAAGAAATATCTAAAAAAGTTATAATCAGAGAAAACGTAGGATATGATTTTGGGGCATGGAGAGATGCTTTGAATGATTTTGGATTTAATAATCTTGAAAAATATGATAAATTAATACTTGCAAACAACAGCGTATATGGCCCTGTATATCCTCTAGACGAAATGTTTTCTGTTATGGAAGCTGAAAATGTCGATTTTTGGGGAGTAACTTTATTTCCTGAATTTAATGACGGTAGTTATTTAGGAAAACACAAAATAGAAGAGCATTTACAATCTTATTTTCAAGTATTTAATAGTTCTGTTATTAAGAATGAAAATTTCAAAAATTTTTGGCAAAATGTTTTGGACTATAGGAAGCTTAAAGATGTAATTTCAAATTGTGAAACCTTATTAACGGAATTATTATATTTGGAAGGTTTTACTTATTCAGCGTATATTAAAGAATCCAAGATGTGTTTAGAATATTTTTCTCTTCAACTGCCTTATGAATTCCCTTATCAGCTTTTGCTAATGGGTTGCCCTTTTATTAAGAAAAAAAGTTTAAACCATATGAGCATTGATGAGAGAGTTGGTCTTAATAATTTTATAACTGATACTTTAAATTAAATGTACGGCAGAAAGATTTACAGAAAGGTGATTTTATGGATTTAGTACTTAAAGCAATAAAACAAAAGCCATTGCTTTTTACAATATTAGTAGTTACTTTGATGTCTGTATCTTTGTATTGGCCGTTTATTTCAAGTGGAGTGTCTTATTTATATGTTGTTGGGGATGGCTATACCCAGACTTGGCCTTATATGGTTAATCTTTCAGATTATATAAGGACAGAGGGTTTTCCCATGTGGAATTTTTCCATTGGATTAGGAGCACCATTTTCTTCATCGCTTCATTTTTTAGGAACCATATTTTTTGCATTGCCAGTTTTACTTGGACGAGAAGTAATCCCTTACATTATGGTTTTTATGCAAATTGCAAAAATAGCGCTTTCTGCTCTTTGTTTTTACTTATTTTTAAAAAAATTAGGATTTCGTTATTATACTTGCATTATTATAACTATAATGTATTCTTTTTGCGGAATAATGATTACTAAAGGTGGATGGACAAAATACTCAACAGAGTGCTTTATTTTTGCTTTTATATTATATTCACTAGAATTATATTTTAAAGATAAAAAATGGCATATGATACCTTTTTCTTTATCTACAGCATTTTTTTCATTTGGTGTAACTTATATTTATACGTATGCAATTTTATTATTTATTTATGCAACAGTTAGGTATCTGTATATTACTAGATTTAATGTCAAAGAATATTTTTTATATATTTTACGCTGCGGTGGTCTATATGTATGTGGTGTGTTAATTTCTGCAGTTTTTACTTTACCTTATATATTTAATATATTTAGTACTGCTAGATTTGAAAGAACACTTAACGAATCGGGAATACTTGATACTATATTACATATCTTTAGCTTAAATAGTCCTATTGAATATCTTTCACAATTTTACAGAACCTTTTCTCCTGATATACTGGGAGTTTTTGATAATTATTCGGGTTTTGGTAATTATCTTGAAGGTCCTTTATTTTATTGCACTCTTATTGTTTTATTGCTTATACCCCAAGCAATCTTATATGCAGAAAAAAAACTAAGAAAACTCATCACTGTAAGCTTATTAATATGTTTTGTGTATCTGTTGTTTACTAATATAAAGTTTATTATAAATGGATTTTTAGGCTACACTTATAAATTTTCTTCTTTATGGATAGTCATTGTATTATTAATTATAGCGGCTTTTGCATTAAATGAAATTGTAAAAGGAAGAGAAATTAATAAAAAACTACTTATAGTATCATATTGTTTTTTAGTAATTACTTTTTTTGGTTTTTCTTTTTTCTTAGAAAACTACGAAATAAATTTCCAAAAAGAAATAGCATTTTTAGTTTTTCTGCTTATGTCAATATGGTTTTGCATATTTTTTATATATAATAATATAAACCTTAAAAAGATATTATTTGTTATTTTTATCATTATCATTGCGGAAAATTGGATTTTTTCTTCTATTACAATAAATAAAAGCTATGAATATGCATCAGATAAAGAGAAGCTTGTTATGGAGTCAGAATTTTTTGATTATTCAAATAAATCAATAGAATATATTGAACAAAATGACTCTACTTTTTATAGAATTTCTCAAGACAGAACTTTTACCCTTGCTTATCCTTTGTTTAACAACTTCTTTGGAAGTACTTTCTATGATGCTTTTGCAGCTAAAGAATATATATCTTTTTTAAATACAGTATATCCTAATAGCTTTCCAATGTCATCTACTTATCAATGGTCATACGGATTAACAGGGCGCTCAATGCTTGAGACTTTAACAGCACACAAATATTACATTGGAAATGATGAAAGCGTTATACCTTATGGATATGATAAATACACAACTGTCGGGGACAAGCATGTTTATAAAAACCAGTACGCTTTGCCTTTAGGTTTTGCTTATGACAAGTACATGCTTAAAGATGACTTTGAGCGCCTTAATATTGGAGATGAAATGGATTATGCGCTTTTGGGCTCTGTTGTACTTGATGAGCCTATGGGTGAGCTTGGGGCATACAATTCTCCTTTATACCCTATGTATCGTTCAGCTTCAATTGACTATAGCAAAATTGAGACCCACGGTTTTGTTGATGTTTTGAACAATCTTCCAGAGGAGTTTACAGGGTATTCCGAAGTAACTGATCCCCAATTAACAGTCCCTGTACCATGGGATGGTACGGCTAAAAGCTACTATATATCTTATGAAACAGATTCCGAGTTTAAAGGCACAGCCCAGCTTTACTGGAGTAGCCCTGATGAGGGATACAGCGAAGAAAACTCCTTAACTGCGGACTATGACAGAGGAATTGGGAAAATTGAATTTACTGTAAATGATGTTGCTGCAAATTATTTGCGTATTGACCCTGGCATGGCAATAGGAGAGTATAATATAAAAAATTTGGTTATTAAAGAGATTGATAAAAGCTTTATAGATAAATCAATAGTAAAAGATATACCTATTAAACAAACTAACTTAGGCTTTGCTAATATTTCCGATATAATTGGGAAGATAGAAGATAATTTCAGTTTTCAATCAATGAATGAAGACCCTTTTATTGTTATACCCATTAACGATAATGATATAAAGACATACAGCATGTCTTTTGATGTAATTTCGGATTTTGATGATTCTGTTCAGTTATTTTGGACTACGCCTACATCAGATACTTTTAAAGAAGAA
Source organism: uncultured Eubacteriales bacterium (assembly GCA_964545475.1). Classification (GTDB taxonomy): domain Bacteria; phylum Bacillota; class Clostridia; order Lachnospirales; family JAISER01; genus CAZJGG01. The sequence continues at coordinate 50,947 of CAZJGG010000015.1, forward strand.
AACTCCCAATGGGTAAGCTACAATGCCGGGGAAGTTACAACTATAAATCTTGAATTAAAAGATACTGCGTTAAATAAAATAAGAATAGACCCGGGTACAAATGAAGGCAGATATACTATAGAAAATTTAAAAATAACAAGTTATGATACTGGCGCTGTTTATGTACAGGCAGTAAAAGACCGTGCTGCGGAAGGCTTTGTAATTGACAAATTCAGCCAGAACCACATCACCGGCTCTGTTGATGTTAAAGGGGATAGGATGATGTTTTTCTCCATACCTTATGCTAAGGGATGGACTATGTTTGTAGACGGGGTAAAGACTCCTATACAAAAGGTTAATATAGGTTTTATTGGAACGCCGCTTACTGCAGGGAAACACACTATTGAATTAAAGTACCGCACCCCGGGGCTTTATGAGGGTGGAATAATATCTTTAATTTCTGTTGCCGGATATGTTATAATGCTTATTAACAGAAAGAAAATTAAGTGGTTTGACCAAAAGGTGGATTTGTGTGAGTAATATTTCAATAATAATTCCTTTGTATAATGAGGAGGAATCTATTCCGAAATTATACAGCGCCATATATGATGTTGTTTCACAAAATAATTATATTTATGAAATTATTTTTATAGACGATGGGTCTAGTGATAATTCCCTGGAAATAATTAAGGAAATTATAAGTAAGGACAGTAATATTAAGCTAATACAGTTTCGCAAAAATTTAGGCAAGGCTGCGGCTTTGCAGGCAGGTTTTCATAATGCCAAAGGCGATATTGTTATTACAATGGATGCGGATTTGCAGGACGACCCATCGGAAATACCCAATTTTATTGCTAAAATAAATGAGGGGTATGACCTTGTTTCCGGTTGGAAGAAAAACCGGTTAGACCCTTTGGAAAAACGGCTTCCCTCTAAATTTTTTAATATGTTTACTTCTTTTATTTCCGGCGTAAACTTGCACGACTTTAATTGCGGTTTTAAAGCTTATAGAAAGGAAATAACCCAAAATATTGATATTTATGGGGAATTACACAGATATATTCCGGTATTAGCTTACCGGAAAGGCTTTAAAATCGCCGAAATAGCTGTAAAACATAATAAGAGGGAATTCGGGAAATCAAAATACGGCTTTGAGCGTTATTTACGGGGAATGTTTGACTCTATAACTGTTTCTTTTCTTTCAAAATATTATGACAAGCCCCTCCATTTTTTTGGGAAAATGGGGCTGTTAATGTTTTTTATAGGCTTTTTAATTTGCGGTTATTTAACTGTGGAATGGTTTTTGGG
>CAZJGG010000016.1:0-39034 GCA_964545475.1 uncultured Eubacteriales bacterium
CGCCGTAAATTGTCGCTCATAACATGAGAATTGCTCCGCAATTAAGCCGCTAAAGTGGCTTAGCGACTACGTCGAACTCACGTTAAATTAAAATAAAGAAAGACCGTAGCACACTGAATTGTGCCACGGTCTTTCTTTATTTTGCCGCCGTTATTTATTCATCGAAGAGCCTTTTGTTTTGTCTATTTCTTTTAAATTTGATTTGCCCTGATTTGGTAATTGCTCTTTCACTTTATTCACGTTTGCCGGATTTTGTGTTATGCTGTAAGTGTTGTAGCCGCCTTGACTGCTGCCTATTCCCCCGATTTCCATTGCCTTGCACCCCCAAATAATAAAGCCGTTTTTATACGGCTCTATTATTATATGGATTATTTAATTTTAAATACTGAAATTTATTTACAGCTTAAAACTGCTTGTGCTGCTGCAAGCCTTGCAATCGGCACACGGAATGGTGAGCAGCTTACATAGTCAAGCCCCAACATATGGCAATATTCGATACTTGATGGGTCGCCGCCATGTTCGCCACAAATACCAAGCTTGATGTTTGCTCTTGTTGCTTTACCTTTGTCTACGGCTGTGCGCATAAGTTCGCCAACACCTGCTCTGTCAAGCTTAGCAGTTGGGTCGCCTTCGTAAATGTTTTTACCGATATAATCGGAAAGAATTTTACCGGCGTCGTCTCTTGATAAACCGTAAGTCATTTGTGTTAAGTCGTTTGTACCAAATGAGAAGAATTCAGCGTCTTTAGCGATAATATCTGCTGTAAGACAAGCACGTGGAATCTCCATCATAGTACCAACCATATATTTAAGGTCTACCCCAGATTTTTCAATTAAAGCTTTCGCTGTTGTATCAATAATATCTTTTACATAGCGGAATTCTTTAACATCGCCTACAAGAGGAACCATAATTTCTGGAACAATGTTGTAGCCTTTATCTTTTTTAACTTGTATTGCCGCTTCAATAATAGCTGTTGTTTGCATTTCGGCAATTTCAGGGTAACTTACAGCTAAACGGCAACCTCTGTGACCCATCATTGGGTTAAGCTCGTGAAGAGCATTTGCCTTAGCTTTAAGATCCGCTACAGATTTGCCCATTTGCTTAGCAAGCTCTGCAAAATCAGCCTCTTGAGTTGGCAAGAATTCGTGAAGCGGTGGATCTAACAAACGGATTGTAACCGGGCGTTCCTCCATAGCTTCATAAATACCGATAAAGTCTTGTTTTTGGAATGGGAGAAGCTCGTTAAGCGCAGCTTTTCTTTCTTCCTCTGTATCGCATAAAATCATTTTACGCATTTTTGGAATACGAGATTCTTCAAAGAACATGTGTTCAGTACGTGTAAGACCGATGCCTTCTGCTCCGAATTCAACAGCTTTTTTAGCATCTTCAGGAGTATCAGCATTTGTTCTTACTTTAAGCTTTCTAACAGCATCGGCCCATTTCATAAATATAGCAAAGTCGCCGGAAATTTCAGGTTCAACTGTTTTAATAGCTTGACCGTATACTTTACCAGTAGAACCGTCTACTGAAATATAATCACCTTCGCAGATTTTTTTGCCGCCTAATTCAAAAAACTTGCCTTCTTCGTTAATTTTAATAGCTTCACAGCCGGAAACGCAAGCTCTACCCATACCTCTTGCAACAACCGCCGCATGAGAAGTCATACCGCCTCTAACAGTTAAAACACCTTCGGATAAGTACATACCTTCAATATCTTCTGGAGATGTTTCAAGACGCACAAGAATAGTTTTTTCGCCTTTTTCGTGAGCTTCTTTAACATCTTCTGCAGAGAAGCAAACTTTACCGCAGCCAGCGCCCGGAGAAGCTGGAAGAGCTGAACCAATAGATTCCGCAGCTTTCAAAGCAGCAGGGTCAAAAGTTGGGTGAAGAAGTTGGTCTAACTGTTTAGGGTCAACTTTCATTACTGCTTCTCTTTCAGTAATAAGCCCTTCGTTAACCATTTCAACCGCAATTCTTAAAGCGGCGTGAGCAGTACGTTTGCCGTTTCTTGTTTGCAAAACGTAAAGTTTGTTATCTTCAATTGTAATTTCCATGTCTTGCATATCTTTATAATGCTTTTCAAGCATTTTTGCATATTTCATATATTCGTCGAAAATAGCAGGCATATCGTTTTTAAGTTCCATAAATGGCTTTGGAGTACGAACGCCGGCAACAACGTCTTCGCCTTGTGCGTTGATTAAGTATTCGCCGTAAATAGCGTTTTCGCCAGTCGCCGCATTTCTTGTAAACACAACGCCTGTTCCGGAAGTATCACCTAAGTTACCGAATACCATTGATTGAACGTTAACTGCTGTACCCCAATCATAAGGAATATCGTTCATTCTTCTGTAAACAAATGCACGAGGGTTGTCCCAAGAGCGGAAAACTGCGCAAATTGATTCATAAAGCTGTTCTTTAGCGTCAGTTGGGAAATCCTTACCTTGGTCATCCTTATAAATTTGTTTAAATTTAGAAACAATTTCTTTTAAGTCGTCTACTGAAAGTTCAGTGTCTAACTTAAAACCTTTATGTTCTTTATATTCATCTAAAACTCTTTCAAATTTAGATTTTGAAACGCCTATAACAACGTCTGCAAACATCATAATGAAACGTCTGTAAGAGTCATAAGCGAAACGAGGGTTGTTGGACTTTTTAGCAACAGCTTCAACAACAACGTCGTTAATACCTAAATTAAGTACTGTATCCATCATACCAGGCATAGAAGCTCTTGAGCCTGAACGAACGGAAACTAAAAGAGGATTTTCAGTATCACCGAATTTTTTGCCTGTAAGTTTTTCAAGCTCCGCCATTGATTTATCAATTTGTGCTTTAATATCATCGGAAAGAACCTTTCCAGAAGTGTTGTAAAGGGTACAAGCTTCTGTGGATACGGTAAAGCCTTGTGGAACAGGAAGACCAAGTTTAGTCATTTCGGCAAGGTTTGCACCTTTACCGCCTAATAAGTTTTTCATTGAGCCGTCGCCTTCTGAAAACATGTAAACATATTTTGTTGCCATATTTTTTACCTCCATTTTCAAAGTTATATAAAATTTGCTCAAAATGAGCATATTAATTGATATTATATCATAGCTTTTGCATTTTTATAGTAGTTATACGAAATTTTGGAACTATTTCCAATTTATTATTAAAAACGCCTGAATAATCCAACAACTTTACCTAAAACTTCAACCTCTTTAGAAATAATGTCCTCATATGCCTCGTTTTCAGCTTTTAGCCTTATATGGTCCTTTTCTTTATAAAACCGCTTAACCGTTGCGGAATCTTCCAAAAGGGCTACAACAATGTCTCCGTTATCTGCTCCGCTTTGTTTTCTTACAAGAATTAAATCCTTGTTGTAAATTCCAGCATTAATCATGCTATCACCTCGGACTTTTAACATAAATCCATCGTAATTACCCAGCATATCCACAGGGACAGGGAAATATCCGTCTAAATCTGTAGCCGCTAAAATTGGTTCGCCGGCTGTAACTTTTCCTATAATAGGAACGTTGACGTATTCCACTTCACTGTCGATATTATTTGTAGACTCCAAAATTTCGATACAGCGGTTTTTAGAGGGTATTCTTCTAATAAATCCTTTTTCTTCAAGGGCGGAAAGGTGAGCGTGAACCGTAGCAGTAGACTTTAGCCCGACAGCGGCACAAATATCCCTTATAGCGGGCTGATAGCCTTTTTGCTTAATTTCGGATTTCAAAAATTCCAATATTTTTGTCTGTTTTTCAGATAACCCATTACTTTTCACCAAACCATCCTTATCCGCTTACAATTACTTCATAACCCTTTTGTAAAACTGGGTCGGTTTTATAGTATTTTTCGTAAACGGCTTCGTTAATTGCATTTATTGTTTCATATGTAAGCCTGCCGTCTTGATTAATGCCCTTATCTTTTTGGAAAGCTATAACAGCTTGCTCTGTTTTAGCGTCATATGTATTGTTTATTTCCCCAACGGGATAATTCATGTATTGTAGCGCCTTTTTTATATTTAAAACCTCAGGGGAAGTTTTGCCATTATCGAGAACAAAATCATCAGCAATAAACGTTGGGGCAAAAACCGCTATATCAGGTGTTATGCCAATGTCATTTATCTTTCTGCCGTTTCTCGAAAAATACTCCATAATTGTAAGCTTCATGCCACCGTTATTAAAATCAAAAAGCCCCTGGACTACACCTTTGCCATAAGTTTTTTGTCCTATGACAGTGGCCGCTTTAGCATCCTGCATAGCAGAAGTAAAAACCTCTGCGGCAGAAGCCGTGTTTTCATCTGTTAATATAACAATTTTTTCAAAAGGAGGAGATTTAAGCTCCGACTTATAAAGCACTCGCTGTCCTGTTTTATCAACAGTTGTAGCGATAACTCCTTCAGGAACAACAAGTTTACACATATTAATCGTCGTATCTAAAATTCCTCCGGGATTTCCCCGCAAATCTATTATAATACGCTTTTTACCTTGTTCTTTTAAGGTTTTTACAGCATTTGCAAATTCTTTATCGCTGGTTTCATTCATTTGTAAAATAATTATATAACCGATTTTATCAAGCTCACTTTTGCTAACAGTTGAATTCTTCATTAAATCCGAAAGATTTTCAACATAAACTGATTCAAGACCAATTTTAGCTTTTTGAATTGTGTAATTTGTAAGCTTTCCTTTTCGCTCAATAACCATTGTTACAAAATTTTTATCAGCAATATATTCCATAACTTTGTCTAAGGTTAGACCAGAAACATCTTTATCGTTAACTTTTCTTATAATATCACCGGACATAAGACCAGCGTTTGAAGCCGGAGTGTCATTAAGAACCTTTGAAATTACGATTTCATTTTTTTCATTTAAGCGCATCATAATGCCAACACCTAACGTTTCGCCCGAGAAGGAATCCACAAATTTTTTGAATTCGTCTTTTTCATAATATTCGGCGTATTGGTCAAGAGTATCCATCATGCCACTCATTGCGCCTTTGTACAACGCTTCGACTGAAGTATCACCCACATAATTTTCAACAATGAATTTAATAATTTCGGTGATGTTGCCGCCTGCGCTGTTGGCGTCCTTTATTTGCTGCTGTGTAAGACCGTAAGCCGGAACGTTTATAAAAAGCGTAACGGCAACGGCTACAGCCCCGATTCTATTTAATGTTTTGATTAATGATTTTTTCATCGCATTCTCCTTAATATTTATAAAATAACCACTGAATTAATTGGTGCTTTATTAATTTGCGTAACCAACTATATGATCAGTGTAGTCGTTCGCAAGGTCTTGCCTCATATAGTCAATTAAACGGTTTAAAAGAGCAGCCCCGTCCGCTTTGGATAATAAGTTCATAGGGCGCAAATTGCCGTTTTCATCTCCGTCAATAATACCAAGCCTGTATGCCGCATAAATATTTGACTTCGCCCAATTGCCGATTTTTGCATCATCTGTAAACGGCGTCATGGGCGTAGGGTCAAGCCCCAGGTTTTGCAGCCCCAACGTTCTAAGCATTATTGCAAATGCCTCCTGCCTGTCAATAGGCTTATCTATATAAAACTTTCCGTCGTCTCGCCCAATGGCAATGCCGTTTTCAAAAGCCGCCATAATATATGGGTATTCCGGTCTGTCCTCCGTAACATCGGGAAAGGTTATGCTTACAACAGCATTTTTGTTGGGTCTTTTATTGGTTTCTACAGGTGTTATAGGAAGTTTTATAGCTTTTACAAGAGCTGAGACAAACTGCCCTCTTGTCATTGCCTGTTCCGGCTTGTAAAGCTTAGCATCTCCCGATAAAACCTGCATACTGAAAAGCTTTTTAATATCTGACTCCGCAAAATGCCCTTTTAAGAAAGTCAAACCTTTTGGTGCAATTAACTGCTCGAAAGAATTGTATACAGGTATATTTATTTTGCCGCTTTCGGCAACATCTGCAAATTTAGCAGGTTTTACAAAAATGTTATATTCAAGACCGCTAGTGTTTTGCATAATTTCCTTATAATTTCCTTCAAAGCTTATAGCCTGAGGTTCGTTTTTATCATACTGCATAAGCTTTGAAACGGAAACGCTTGGGCGTATTTGGTATTGCATCTGCCAGTCTCCGTTATCAACCGTTGCGTCTATCCTGTGTACCTCCGAAGACGACCATGCACTGCGGTAGCCATAAAAAGAGCCGGAAACATCAGTAGTAACGTTTGCAACTGCCTGTTCTTCATCTCCTGTGCCGGTTGTGTAAACGGCGTTTTGGGAGATGTTGCCTTTGTAATATACAGCGGCGGCATTATGGTCCTCAATTATACTAACACCGAAATGGGACAAAGTGGGATCAAGGGTATAGGTTGCGGTTTGAGTTTTAATGGCTTCATCCCACCTTGTAACCTCATAATCCTTAATTACCTGATTGCCCTCTTTTCTAAAATTTACATTAAACGTAACAGTTCTGTCAATAAGTGTTGCTCCGCTTGCCGCCGTTGGTTTAACTGTGTGAGTTTCCGTATAAGAACCGAATTGATCGGTATCTTTAATAGTTCCGGTTTTAACGGTTAAAACCCCCTCAAAAACCTCCGGCTTGCCGGAAATAAAGACAACTTCCTTATATTTAAGCCCAGTTGCGGCGGTAGCTTTTGTTGTTTTTGTCTTAGCATTGTTTTGGTTAATAATTATTTCAGTAGATTTTGGAAGCCTTGTGCCTTCGGATATTCCACCGAAAAAACCCATATCGCCCATTTCCGCAAAACAGCTAACAGGCTGTAACAAGGAAAAGGCAAGAGCCAGGCACAAACATTTTTTAAAAAACCTCACATCACTCACTCCTTTATGGCTTTTTATTCAGCACCCTGCCATAAGCATTTTGTAACTTCAAACTCTGTATAAATGGCATCAAAAGATGAATTTTGGGGGCTGCAAGCGTAAATTCCAAAATTTATTGCGCCTCCTGCGCTAAATAAATGAAAAACTCTCATTTGTTTAAAATTTATTCCGTCTATAGAATATTCAATTAAAAAATCCATTTCGCTACGGCTAAGTCTGTAATAAACAGTTTTTTGGCTTGAAGAAAATTCTGAAAAAGCCCAGTCTGAATAGCCGTTGTTTGTAACCACGCTTCCAAGCATGGAGGTGTTTTCATTTTTATATTCTATAGAGGCTTTAAACCAGTTGTCACAGTCTTGATAAATTATAACGCCGCATTGGTCATAAAGTTTTTTTGTATTAAACTCTGTTTTGACTGTAAAGCTAAAGCTGGATTCCTCTGTACTTATTAACAGAGCCGGAGCATTATCATTTCTGAAGCCGTAGTGGGTTCTTTGCCACAAATCCGTCTCCGGCTCTGTTTTAATAAATACTTTATCGTTGCTTAGAGTTTTGATTTTTGGTTCATTAATCCAATAAGTGTTTTCAAAGTTAAACCTAAACATTTATTCCCCCCTTAGAGATTTTCTTATTTTTCAACATTTATAATATAAGCGTCAAACGCAGCACCCGGCGTTTTAGGGTCTGGAAGCTTAGTTGTCATAATTCTTATTTGCTCGTTGTTTTTAAGCTCCGCTGGGGTAACTGTTTTATTGTTTTTATCTATTATTGTGTTTGGGTGAAGCGTTGCCGTTAAGGTATTGTTTGTTTCGCTTATAATTTTCCAGTTTCCGGTTTCATTGTCGTAATACTGAACTTCTCTTAATTTAACAGTGTCTCCGGTATTATCATAAATTTTACCTCTTATTGTAAACTGGGCATAAGGCGCAACGTAAACTCTGTCGGCATGGCTTCCTGTAACAACAACCGTATAGGCTTTATTAAGGGCGTTTTCTTCGCCGTAGTCGGTGAAGTTTAAAGCGGTAGTAAGGCCAGTGTCGTTATAGAATTTAGTATTATAATCTATAGTAAATTCTCTTTCAACAGGAGTATATATCCAATCCGTTCCGCTTAAAAGAGAAATAGACTTAACTTTAAAGGTTTTTCCGCTGTCAACGGCAATTACTCTGCCTCGAACTATTGTTACGCCGGAAGTATCTGGTACATCGTTAATTGTAACAACTGCCGCCTGATTACCGCCGTTTAAAGAAACGCTTACATAATCGGAACTTCCAATGTTTCCTCCGCTTACAAGCCTGCCGTTTTTAATAACGATAGTTCCTGAGTCGGTTTGTATATAACCTTCGTTTGAAAGAGTCTTAAAACCGCCGTTGCCGTCTGCGTCTAAAACACTGTCAGGCTTAAGCCATTCGTCCCGTCCGTTTCTAAACGTAACTTTTTTAATTTTCTGGCCGCTGTAGTTATCTTCAAGAGCCACATAAACTTCGCCGTCTGCCCTTTTTAAATACTGCATAGCATAATCAAGGCTTATTTTCTTTCCGTCTTGATAATATTCTATATCTTTGCCGGAAAGGCTTAGTTTTTCAAGATTTCTATAATCTTCCCAGCCGTTGTTTCCAAGCTTTTGGCTGTTTCTAAGTTGAAGCTGCCTTTGTATTGCGTTAAGCCCGGTTATTTGCCCTTTAACAACGGTAGTTATAAAATGAGAGCCCCCTTCAACGGTCATTTCTTTAACGGATTCCAAAATAACTCCGGGTTCGGCAATGGCTTGGTTTATAAGAAGCTTCGCCCAGTCTCCTTCTTGAACATCAAACAATTTTATTGGTTTTCCTTCTTTTATTACGAAGACGTCATCCGCAATGTCAAACCATGATACTTGTTTGTTTTCATATTCAAAGACTATAGAGTGGTAATCCCCGTTATCCACAATTTCTTTAATTTTGCCGTATTTGGCAATATAATTAGTAGAAGCAGAAATATTTATTATTGTATCTCTGTCGTTAGGGTCAAACCTCATGAAGACAATGTCTCCGGGTTCAACTTCTTCTATGCTTGCTTCAAGAGGATTAAATTTATAATTAGGAAACAATTCCGTAATATAACCTATATCATCGTCTCTTTGGAAATGTTTCAGTTTTTTTACTTTCATATCTCCGCTTAAATAATTTTTTGTAACAATGTTACCGCTGTTATCAATGAAAGATAATATGCCCATATCCGGGTCGTTTTCGGTGACAATGCCCCTTGCTTCGTCTACCAAAGCCGGCTCGCCTATAAATGTTATTTTAGCAGTTACATTATTTTTAAGGCTAAGTTCTACAATGCTTCCAATTGGCAATTCATTTTTAAGCCTTTTTTTCTCGCTTAAAATTAGATACCCAGAACCGTCGGCGTTGCTTCCGTGAATGCCCTCTACAATTGGGTAAGAATATTCTTTGCCTGTAGGGTCTGCTATAGTAATTGTAGAGTTATCTAAATTCACGCTTTTTAAATAGCCCTGAACTTCTTTTGTAACCAAATTGTTACTTGTAACATTTACGTAAATTAGCGTTCTTGCCTGATTGTTAACAAGATATTCTATTTCGTCGCCCTCGGCTAGAGCGGATATAGGTTGTACAAGTCCGCTTTTTAAAACAACCGCATCTAAATTTTGTGCTTGGGGAGAAGAATTACTTTCAAGGGTATATTTTAATAAATCTATTTTGCCGTCTGATGTTCTTATATATAAATCTCGGGTGAGGCTGGCACTACCTGTGGTTGTGGATTGGGAATCTTTAATACCACCTACAGTTCCGTTTTTTCTGGTTATACCATTCATATTATAATAGATGGAATCCATATTTCTTAAAACTTGCGCCATCTCCGCCCGGGTTATTTTGCCTTTGGGGTTAAGCTTGCCATCAGCGTTGCCTTTGAAAATTCCTGTTCGTAAAGCTTTTTCCATAGAACTAACATATCTAACATCAAGGTCGGACCAATCTGAATATGGGTAAATGCTTTGCTGTGAAGAATTTGTTACAAAAGCGTTGGGGTTGGCGTTTTCAAGGCCTTTTACAAGCCAGTCAGCAACTCTTTCCCTTGTTGCATCTGCCCCTCTTATAAAGCTGTATTGGGGGTTAAGCTGGGCTTGGTCTGGAATAAGAGCATCGCTGTAATCGTCGTTTGTTATAAGCCCAAGCTGCATTGACCTAAATAAATATCCTATAGACCATAATGTCCGTAAAGGGGAGTTGTCCGGCAATTGGGTTCTTTGGTTAACAGCGGCGGTTTGGGCAGTTTGCTCTTCGCCGATAGCTCTTAAAACAAAAGCTAAAGCTTCTTCATTAGTAACAGGGGAATTTGGCTTATAAATTTTATCGTACCCTTTTACTAAATTTAATGTACCGGTTCTTACAATAGCTTCCTTCGCCCAAAAGTCCGGAGCTATATCGGTAAAATTAAGGTTGCTTATTAATTCCTTTGCTTCCTGCCGCCCCGTGTATGTATTTTGTACAGGGTCGTTAAAGATTTTAATGTCTGTGTCTGCATATGCAATTACTGAAAGGCTTAAAGATATTATTAATGAAAAAGCTATAAGCCGTTTGCAAATTTCTTTTTTCATATATACCTCCGGCGTTTGAATTAATGCGGTTCGCATCGTTTTCGTTCTTTTGATTATTATAATCATTATAGCATAATTTATTTGAAAGTACATAACAAAAAGGTGAAAAAATGATATATCCTGTTACTTTTTAAAAACAAAAACCCGTGTTACACATTACATTGTGTAACACGGATTATTACAAAATTATTTGTTGTATGTTAAAATTTCAACTTTCTCGATTATTACGTCCTTTTTAGGCTTACCCTCTTGTGGTCTTTCAGCATTAGGCTCGTATTCAACGTTAGCGATTTTGTCTACAACGTCCATTCCTTCAATAACTTGTCCAAAGATTGTATATTTAAAATCAAGCTCTGGAAGACCGCCGTCTTTAAGGTATGATTCTCTAATTTTTTCAGGGAACATATCACCTTTTGTAACTAAATTGCCTGCTGCATCTTGAAAGACTACGTCGTTCCAGTTTTCGTCCATGTCTTTAATTTCAGCAGTTAAATGGTCAGGCAAAGAACCTGCTTGAACAAAGTAAAACTGGCTTCCGTTTGTATCTGCTCCGCTGTTTGCGTAAGCTACGGCACCACGAAGGTGATGAAGTTTTGGACTAACTTCATTTTTGAAAGGTGTGCCCCATTTGCTTTCGCCGCCATAACCTGTTCCGGTAGGGTCACCCGTTTGAATAACAAAGTCTTTAGCTATTCTGTGGAAAATGTTTCCGTTGTAATAACCTTCTTCTGCTAATGTAATAAAGTTGTCAACACCTTGAGGTGCATCTTTTGGGAAAAGTCTAAATGTAATAGTTCCCATATTGGTTGTAATTTTTGCAATTTTTTCTCCGTTTTCCATTGGAGCAAGCTGTGGAGTATCCACGTCTCCATATGCAAGCTTATCTGATTTTTCCGGCAAAGTTTCTTCCTCCCCGTTTTGAGTGTCGCCCTCAGGTTTTTCAGTTGATTTATCCGTTGGTGTATCATTTGAATCTTGCGCACCTTCTGTAGCAGCTGCATCTGGAGTTTCTTCAGGTGTGCTTTCGCCCTCTTGCTCTACAACCGGAGGAGCACTTGGTGTTTCGGAAGGTTGTGTGGTGCTGCTTCCACAGGATACCAGACTTAAGGAGACAATACCGCATAATAATAAAGTAATAAATTTTTTCAAAACAAAAATCCTTTCTGTAACATTATGATAGAGCAATTTTACAAAATAATTCGCGTTGATTTTGTAACACCGCTATTATGTATTATCATACTATACCCCATATTTTGTCAACTGTTTTTTACCATATAGCAAGTCAAATTTCGGTACAACAGTAATTTTAAGATAATGTAACATAAATGTCATTGTAAATATTCGTTCAAAATTGTATAATAGAAGTGTAAAAAGGAGGTTTTTGAAAATGAAGCGATTTATCGTTATTTTGTTGATTTTATCAATTTTTATACAAAACTCAGTTGTATTTGCAAGTGCTTATAATGTAAATACATATGATGCTTCATTTACGGAAAAAGGGATTTCTGTTTCTAGTACCCTTCCTGAAATTGATGATTTAAAAGATGTTGATTTATTAAATGACATTAATACTCGTATTAAAAATATTTACGACTCAAAAGTTCAAAATGCAGAGAAAGAAAAAGCATCCTCTGTTAATATAGAATATGAAAAAATTGTTACGGACAATATTGTTTCATTATTAATATATTCAACCACTTCCACTGATTTTTATTCTAAAGCCGAGGTTGATACTATAACTTTTGATACTGAAGAGTGTAAGTATTTAACAATTACTGATGTTTTGGGTTCCAACGCTCAAGAGCTTATAAACAAATTTATTGCAGCATCTATTAAGCAAAACCCGGAAAGATTTAATCCGGAATTTCGAGGCGTAGGCGATAATATAAGCTTTTATGTGGAAAATGACAATTTTGTTATACTGTTTAACCAGTATGAAATTGCTCCCGGTTACGAAGGTATTGTACGTTTTTCTATGAAAATATCAGATGTTTGCAATGTATATGTTAGCAGAGAAGATTATATTGTTTTAAATGATAATTATAACCTTAAAATGATGCCTATGAGACAGGTTTGCGAAGGTCTTGGCTTCAGCGTTTACTGGGATTCGCTTATTAAAGCCACAACAATTTCAAAGGGTTTGTTTTCTACAAAAATTATTCAGGGGAAAAACAGTTACTTCCCGAGTTTAAATGTTTCAAGAGAGCTTGAAACTGCCCCTGTTGTACAATATGGCAAAACTTTTCTCCCTATTTCGTTTTTCACCGCAATACTGGGGGCAACTTATAAAATTGATGATAATGATAATATTATGTTTTCAATTTATAAGGCAAAATAGAATAGACAAATTTAAATAAGGTAAGCATTCTGTCTTACCTTATTTAAATTCGTAAATATATTTACAAATAGACTTCTTTCAAAACCACGTGCCGCCGCCTTTACGAACAAATTTTCCGTTTCCGCATAATGCGTGAAAAATGGGAAATTTATTCATATATACGGCGATAGAGAGTTTCGGAAGAAGTCTAATAAATATAAGAGCCTGTCCAAAGTCTCGCTTTTAGTGGATTTTCGAGCAAATTTTTTGAATAGCAAGGAAGCGGCGAACGTTCATACTACGGTAAGTATGGGCGTTTGCCGCTGACACAGCAATTCAGAAAATTTGACGAAAAGGCACTGAAATGGAGACTTTGAACAGACTCTAAGGGAGGCTATTTATGTGAAGTTAAAAACAAAAATTATTATCGGCTTTGTTTTAATCCTTTTAATAGGGCAGGCTATGGCTCTTGTTGCGGTATTCGCAATTAAAAGTGATTCAGACATAGCAAAAACACAAAATGATCTTAGTTTGATGAACGAATCTGTTACAAAAGTATCATTCGCTCATTACTCCTATCGGCAGAACCTTTCTGATGCCATCTTCGCCGGCACCCAGTTTACAGGAACTTTTGACCACCATGCTTGCTCTCTTGGAAGTTGGATTGACGAGAACAATGCTAACGGTAAAATTACACCTGAAGTTCAAGCTTATTTAGAAGAAATAAAAGAACCCCATGATACCATACATTCAAGTGCACAACAAATAATGGAATATGTAGACCAAGGAAAGTTTACAGAAGCACAAGACCTGTATATAAGCAGTATAATCCCCGCTGTTACCCAAACGACCTCCATCTTAGACGACATCAAGCAACACTACTCCGACTCGCTTTCTCAACTTATGGAAGATTTTGAAAAACAGGCATCTGACAGTGCTTTGTTTATTTCTGTTTTGTCAATTTCAAGTTTAGTTGCCGGAGTTATTATTGCTTATATAATTATAAAGGCCATACTTAAGCCTGTACGAAAGCTTTGCGATTACGTAAAAGCCATTTCTAAGGGTAATTTAAATGCCAACTACGACAAATCTAATCTTGTTAATGATGAAATCGGACATCTTTCGCAAGATATTGCTGTATTGGTAGATACTATAAAAACTATGCTTAATGACATATCTAAGTTAATAATAAACATATCAGTACATGGGGAGCTTTCAAAAAGAATAGATAGCTCCCAATTCGACGGTGATTATGCTGAACTCAGTGATAAAGTAAACGATTTAATAGACATTTATGTTAAAGAGTTTGATCAATTAGTTGAAATAATGGAGCAGGCTGGAAGAGGTAACTTTAATGCAACAATTGAAAGATGGCCCGGAGAAAAAGCCGTCGTTAACAATGCGGTTGAAACACTTATGTCAAATTTGAGAAATGTTTACAAAGAGATTTCAGAGCTGGCAAAAAACGCCGCTAACGGCGAACTTAAAAAGAGAGCTAAAACAGACGGGTACTGCGGCGGCTGGTTTGACATTCTAGAAGAGCTAAACTCGTTGGTTAACGTTGTATCTTTGCCGCTTGCGGAAATCGAAGATGTACTTAATGAAATTTCCAAAGGGAATTTCACAACAAAACTTAAAGGCAATTATAAAGGCAAGTTTGATGCTGTTAAAAGATCTGTTAATAATACAGAAGAAATTTTGCTTTCATACATTCAGGAGATTTCAGACGTTTTGACAGATATTTCTAATGGGGATTTGACTGTAAAAATAGACCGTGGGTACATTGGTAGTTTTGCCAAAATAAAAATATCAATTGAAAATATTACTGAATCACTGAGCCAAGCAATGTCTCAAATTTCTGTTGCTTCACAACAAGTGTTGACAGGGGCAAATGCTGTTTCTGCAAGCTCGACCGTTTTATCCCAAGGTTCTACTGAACAGGCTTCTTCTGTTGAACAATTAACTTCCGCAATAGAAATTATTCGGGAGCAAACTTTTATTAATACGCAATATGCCGAAAACGCCAAGGAGCTTTCACATAAATCAAGAGATGAGGCCATAACCGGAAATGAACAAATGCAAAACTTGCTTTCTTCGATTGAGGGTATAAAAGTGTCTTCAGATAATATTTCAAAAATAATTAAGGTAATTGAAGACATTGCTTTTCAAACAAATCTCCTTGCTCTTAATGCCGCTGTGGAGGCTGCAAGGGCAGGGCAACACGGCAGAGGTTTTGCCGTAGTTGCAGAAGAGGTAAGAAGCCTTGCCGGAAGAAGCCAGCAATCCGCCAAAGAAACAACCCAACTTATTGAGGACTCTATTTCCAGAGTTCATCAAGGCACAATAAATGCCACGGAAACGGCAATGGCTTTTGACAAAATTGTAAGAAATTCAAGCGAATTTGCTGAAGTGATAGATAACATTTCAAAATCTACAGGTGAACAGGCCAATGTGGTTACAAATGTTAGCGACGGAATAAAGCAAATTTCAGAGGTTGTAAACAGCAATACTTCATCGGCAGAAAATTGTGCGGCTGCAGCCCAAGAGTTTCATGCCCAAGCGGAAGTATTAAAGGATTTAGTAAGTTATTTTAAAGTAAGTTAATATTGGAGGTACTATATGAGCAGGAGTAATAAGTTCGTTTCTCTAAGCACAAGGTTGACAATAACATTAGTTTTTATTTTAATTCTTCTATCTCTGTCCATTGGCGTTTTCAGCTACTTTGTTTATAGAGGCGAGGCAATACGGCTTAAAGGAAAAATAGCAGAGGCGGCAGCAAGTTCCATATCATCCCTAATAGACCCGGAAGAATTTATGGAAATTGTTCAGACAGGAGAAAAAACTTCTTATCAACTACAGATGCAGAAAAATTTTGAAACAGTTAAAACCAGCACGGGTATGTCTTATATGTACGCCCTCGTTAAGCATTCCGACGGCAAAAGCTACAGATATATTTTTATAGATGGTGTTCCCGGTCTTGCACCAAGCTTTGGGGATCTTGATAGCATAGAGGAATACGGCGAAGCTTCTTTAAGGTGTTATGACGGCGGTCAAAATACTATAAGCAATATTTATAAGCCGGCAGGATATGACTATATGGTTTCCGGCTATACCCCGATATTTGATTCAAACAAAAATGTTATAGGTATTGTTGGGGCAGACATAGACGCAGGAGAAGTTGTTGACCATCTTAACGAATTTAGAAATAAAGTTTTCTTAGTAGTTACCTTTTTAATACTATTATTCAGCTTTTTAGCAAGGATGTATATAATTGCCAGCATTAAAAATCCAATAAACGCTTTAACAGATATGTCTCACAAAATTGTTGACGGTGATCTTGATTTTAATATTAACATATCTTCTAAAGACGAAATTGGACTGCTTGCAAATAACTTTATGACTGTAAGGTCTACCTTTAATAACCTTATTGATAGTATTAAAGATATGACTGAAGAACATGCAAAAGGCAACTTTGAAGCATTTATTGACATTTCTAACTATAACGGCGTGTACCATAATGTTGCCGACGGTGTAAATCAAATGGCTGCTGAATATGTAAAAGAAACAAGTGATATATTAGACACAGTTTCTGCTTTTGGTGCTGGTAATTTTAATGCTACATTAAGAGCATTTCCAGGTAAAAAGGCAAGTGTAAATGAAATAATTGAGAAGCTCCGTATCACGTTTAAAGATATTGATTCTGAAATTAAAAACCTTACTAACGGGGATTTGTCCAGGCAAATAGACTATACCCAGTTTGAAGGCAGCTGGGGCGTTATGATTAGCGGTCTCAACAGCCTGTTAAAGGCTATGATAGAGCCTATAAAGGAATCCGTTGGCGTTTTAAGCAAAATGTCAAAAGGAGATTTTAACGAAAAAATCCGAGGGGATTATAAAGGTGATTTCGGGCTTATTAAGGATTCGTTAAATACAATGCAAGATGTTATTTCTAATTATATTAAAGAAATAAGTTATCTTCTAGGAGAAATGTCTTCGCAAAACCTTGATATTTCCATACAGCGTGAGTATATAGGGGAGTTTTCGGAAATAAAAGATGCAATTAATATGATTATAAATACATTTAATCGCATTCTATCGGAACTAGGGAGCTCGGCTTCTCATTTTTCAAGCGATTCAAATAGAATTCATACCTATAGCTTAGAGTTATCCCAAGGAGCAGACAGGCAAATAAGTGCTGTTGAGGAGCTTACATGCATTATTAATAATATAGAAACCCAAACTATTAAAAACGCAGAAATAGCAATAAAGGCTAATGAGTTTACTTCTGAAGCAAAGAAAAACACTGAAACTGGTAACAAGGTTATGCAGGAAATGCTTAATGCTATGCAGGACATTAACGAATCTTCAATAAATATTTCAAAAATAATTAAAGTTATTGAAGATATTGCATTCCAAACAAATCTCCTTGCCCTTAACGCAGCCGTTGAAGCAGCAAGAGCAGGGGAACACGGCAAAGGCTTTGCGGTTGTTGCAGAGGAAGTAAGAAGCCTTGCAGGCAGAAGCCAGGAAGCTGCTAAAAATACAACTTCATTAATAGAAAGTTCCGTTTTGAAAGCGGCGGAAGGCACTAAAGTGGCTCACGAAACAGCGAAAATGCTTGATGCGATTTCCGAAGAAATCACTGTTGTTTCAACTTATATTAATGATATTGCGGAAATATCCATGGATCAAAGAGAAAACTTGAAGCAGCTTAACATTAGCATAACTGACGTTACTCACGTTACCCAAGCAAATACAGAAATAAGCCGTAACTGCTTTGAATTTTCTGAAAAACTTTCTACACAAGCAGATAATATTCAAAATATGATTGCACAATTTAAACTTAAGGGTTAATATATTGAGAGTTGGATTAAAATTATACCTTGTGTAATTTTAATCCAACTCTCGTTGTTTTTTATTAGAGCCTGTTCAGGATCTCGCTTTTGGTGGATTTTTGAGCAAATTTTTTGAGGCAACCGCTAAAGCGACTTTTCGACTTCGTCGAACTCACGTTAAATTACAAATAAAAGGAATGATTATTTTGGAATGGCTTGAAATAAAGTTAAATACATTAAGCGAGGCTATAGAGCCTGTTTGCGGAGTTCTTTACGAGGCTGGAATAACAGGGCTTCAAATTGATGATTTATATGAAATGCAAGATTTTTTAGCAAACACTAAAGGAAATTGGGATTATGTGGAGGATGCATTACTTGCCCCACCGGACAGAGAACCTGTAATTATTTTTTATTTAAGTGACAACGAATATGGCCACGATATTTTGCTTTCAATAAAAAATGCCATTAAAACATTAAAAGAGAGAGTTCCGGAAATAGATTTTGGAAGCCTTTCAATTACCGTTAATAACGTAAGCGACGAGAAATGGCTTAATGAATGGAAAAAATATTACAAGCCATTTAAAATTGGAAAAAGCCTTGTTGTAAGACCGGAATGGGAAAGTTACGACAAAAAAGAAAATGAAAATGTTTTAACTATAAACCCGGGGCATCTCTTCGGAACGGGGCTTCACCAAACAACTGCTTTATGCCTTGAGGCTATTGAAAAGCATATGAAAAGCGGACTTACAGTTTTAGATTTAGGCTGCGGAAGCGGCATACTGTCTATTGCCTCCCTTATATTCGGTGCATCATACGCTTGCGCCGTGGATTTAGATGAAAACGCTGTTAACATTGTTTACGAAAATGCAGGGCTTAACGGTTTTGATAAAAATAGTCTTAAAGTTATTGCAGAAAACGTTTTGGATGAAAAAAAGATTATTGAAAAAACTGGAAATTTATTATATAATGTTGTTGTAGCTAATATTGTTGCAGACGTTATTATAGCCATTTTGCCAATTGTGTACAACACTCTTGATAAAGACGGCATTTTTATTTCCTCAGGCATTATTGACGAGAGAATAAATGATGTTTTAAATGCTGTGGAAGATAATGGATTTTTTGTTGAGGAACAAAACCTTAAAGACGGATGGGTAATGTTGGTTTTAAAAAAGAGGGTTTGAAATGCCTAAATACTTTGTTTCAAAAGAACATATCAAAGATGGCTTTATAACGTTTAATGAGGAAAACGCTAGTCATTTAAAGGTAGTGCGGGCTAAACAAGGAGACGTCATTACCGTTTGTGACGGCGAACTCACGGATTATAAGTGCAAAATTGATTCAATTAGTAAAGCAAGCGCAGAGCTTACAATTTTAGAAATATGCCAGTGTATTACAGAGCCGGAAACAAAAATTACCCTGTTTCAAGCCCTGCCCAAAGGCGACAAAATGGATTTCATTATCCAAAAAGGCGTAGAAGCCGGGGTTCATTCTATTATACCGGTGGAAACAACCAACTGCATTTCTAAAAATAAAGCTGGTAAAACTGAAAGGTGGCAAAAAATATCCGAAGCTGCGGCAAAACAATGCGGAAGAGGTATAATTCCAAAAGTATGTAACACACTAAATTTTAGTGATGCTATTAAGTTAGCAAAAAATTTAGATTATTGTGCTGTAGCTTATGAAGGCGAAAAAAATAATGGTATAAAAAACATTCCGTTATGTAAACACATCGGAATTTTTATAGGTCCCGAAGGCGGATTTGCTTGTAACGAAATAGGGCTTCTAAAAGAAAGCGGAATAGACACTGTTTCTCTCGGAAAGCGGATATTGAGGACGGAAACGGCTGGCTTTGCCGCTATACTCATAATACTTTATATTCAGGGGGATTTATAATGGACAAAATAAGAATTTTCATCGTAGACGACAACATTGCTATTAGAACCATTCTCTCCAATCTCTTAAAAAAAGAAGAGGATTTTGAAGTTGTTGGAGAAATAGGTTCAGGGCAGGGCAGCGTAATAATGCTGGAAGAGGTAAATCCCGACATTGTAATTTTAGAAGCTTCCGTAAGCGGAGGTATGAAAATTGATGATGTCATAAAAGAAATGAAAAATATTAAGCCTGATGTAAAAGTTGTATTAGCTGCGGATACATTTTCTTTGAATGATTTAAACGGAGGATCAATGCTTTTGGCAGACGATTTAATAGGAAAACCGTTTAAAAAGGAAGTATTATACAGGGTTGTGAGGGAATGCGCCAAAAAATAATATATTTGGACAACGCTTCAACAACAAAACCCGATAAAGACGGGATAGAAGTGGCGTTAAGCGTTATTAATGAAAATTATGCAAACCCGTCTTCTCTACATTTTATGGGAATAAGCGCAAATAAAAATGTTGAAGCCTCAAGGGAGAAAATTGGGGCTTTGTTAAATTGCCCGCCGGACTGGGTTTATTTTACTTCTGGCGGAACAGAAGCTAATAATATGGTTATTTCAGGTGTATATAACGGAAGCAGGAGCTCAGGGTTTATAACAAACAAAGCCGAGCACCCTAGCGTTTCGGAAGTATATTCCCGGCTAGAAGAAAAAGGCACGGCGGTAGATTTTGTTTCAATAAAAAATGGGCAAGTTGACATAACGGAGCTTTTGAACTTGATAAACGAAAACACCGCTCTAGTTAGTGTTATGCACGTTAATAACGAAACAGGAGAAATCCACGACATAAACGAAATAGGCAAATTAATTAAACAAAAAAATAAAAAAACAATGTTCCATGCCGACTGTGTTCAGTCTTTCGGCAAACACCAAATAAGCATGGAGAATGTTGACGCAATAACTATAAGTGCTCATAAAATCCACGGTTTAAAAGGAACAGGGGCGGCAGTAATTAAAAGGGGTACAAAGCTTACTCCTCTTTTTTATGGAGGTCATCAGCAGATGAAGATGCGCCCGGGTACGGAAAACACCCCAGGTATTGCGGCCTTTGGAGTTTGCGCAGAAAAGATGTATGGGGATATGGCTTCACATTACACATATGTTAAAGAGCTGAAAGATGTATTTCTAAACGGAATTTCGGATTTGGAAATCCATGTTAACGGTAAAAACACAACCCCTTATATTTTAAACGTAAGTTTTATAGGCGTAAAAGCGGAGGTTATGGTTAGCGCCCTTTCTTCCAAAGGGATTTGCGCTTCAACAGGAGCAAGCTGCCATGCAGGGGCAAATAAAAAAAATATTTTAGAGCATTACGGTTATTCAAAAGAAATAACGGAATCTGCCGTTAGGTTCAGTTTTTCCCATGAAAACACTTTAGAGGAAATTTATGAATGTATTAAAGTTTTAAAAAAGCAGATTAATTTTTTAAGAAAGTTCGGTAAATAATAAAGATATGAAAAAAGTTATTTTAGTAAAATACGGAGAAATAGCTTTAAGGGGCAAAAACAGATACTTATACGAAAACAGCCTTATTAAAGCAATTTATAAAAATATAGGTTATAACAACGGATTTTCCATAAGAAAAGAGCAGGGCAGGCTGTTAGTTGAAAGAATGGATGGCAGCGATATTGATTTCGCCTCAGTAACACCTAAGATAAAAATTGTTTTAGGGGTTGTGGCGGTTTGTCCTTGTTTTAAAACCGAAGATATGTCTATTGGAAGTTTAAGGGAAATAGCGCTTAATTATATAAGTGGTATAATGGGAGAAAATCATTTTACATTTAAAGTTGAATCAAAAAGGGCAAATAAAAAGTATCCCCTTACATCTCAAGACATTTCAAGAGAAATCGGCGGATATATTTATAACTCTATGGATAATGCTGATGTAAACGTTAAAAATCCCGAGCTAGTTCTGTTTGTGGAGCTTCGCAACTTTGCCTATGTATATGCTAATGCAGAGCCGGGTTTCGGCGGCCTTCCAGTTGGCTCTTCCGGCAGGGGCATGGTGCTTTTGTCCGGCGGAATAGACAGCCCGGCAGCAGCATTTTTAATGGCAAAAAGAGGGGTATATATTGAAGCAGTTTATTTCCACTCTCCGCCGTTTACTCAAGAGCAAGCGCTAATCAAAGTTATGGACTTGGCAAAACAGCTTGCACGCTTTACGGGAGGGCTAAAGCTTTATGTAGTTAACTTTACTGAGGTTCAAACATTTCTTTACGAAAACGTTCCCCACGACAAATTAACTATATTTTTAAAAAGAGCTATGCTTAGAATTGCTCAAATGGCGGCGGAAAAAAACAAATGCCAATGTCTTATAACCGGGGATTCCGTAGGGCAGGTTGCAAGCCAAACATTGCAGGCTATTGAAGCGGTGGAATCTGCAACGGTGCTTCCAATAATACGCCCTCTTGCCGGAATGGACAAAACCGAAATAACAAAGCTTGCGTCAAAAATAGGAACTTTTGATATCTCTATACGCCCTTATAATGACTGCTGCACTTTATTTGTGGCAAAACACCCGGAAACACGCCCTAAAACTTCTGTAATAGAAAAAATTGAAGCTCACTTAGCTGAACTTGAAGATTTGCTAAGAAACGCTTTTGAAAATATAAATTTATATGAATTATAAGGCGGTCTTATGAAATTTATATTATTTATTAAAGAGCTTTTTCACGAAATTTCAAATGACGAAGTCTTTCCACTTGCTAGCGAAATGACTTATAAAACCTTTTTATCCCTATTTCCGTTTCTTTTATTTCTTACAAGCGTATTATCGTTTTTTAACTTGGACGAAAATATGCTTATAAATTTTGCAAGCCCAATAGTTTCCCCAAGAATAACAGATTTAATTTTAGATATAATATCCGAAAATAGAGGGCAAAGGCACGGTACTATCCTTTCATTAAGCTTAATTATTACTATTTATTCATCTTCATCCGGCTTTAGAGCTTTTATGCGGGGTATAAACCGAGCATACGGTTTAAAGGATACCCGGCATTTTATACTTCGGGTTGTGTTATCCATGTGCTTAACTATAATATTTTCAGTAGCAATAACATTATCTCTAGTTGTCCTTATTTTCGGAGACACAATTAAGAAGTTTATATACGAAATACTCCCGCCTTTTGCAGAAATACAATTTACAGGAGATTTTTTACAGCTTTTGCTAACTCTTGCGGTTCTTCTTATAGTTGCTCTTTCCACAATGTTAATTTTTAAAATCTCTATAGACCACAAAACAAAATTCAAGCACCTATATAAAGGCGCTGTATTTACAGTTTTAATGTGGGTTTTGTCTTGCAGCGGATTTAATTATTATATAAACAATTTTTCACGCTTCGGAAAACTCTACGGAACAATCGGAAGCGTGTTCATCCTTGTTGTGTGGATAAATATGCTTGTAATAATAATGCTTACAGGAAGCGAATTAAACGCAATGTTTGATAAAGGTTTTAAGTGATGCATAGTCAAAAAAGTAGAGCCTCGCATTTTTGCTAGGCTCTACTTTTTATTGTAACTATCTCTAACATTATTTAATTATTAAAACGCTTTTTTCAGATGGATTCCATTCGACGCTGGCTTTTAACTGCTCTGAAACATAACGCAGCGGCACTAACAGCCTGTCATCTTTTAAAACGGGGGCTACATCAAGCCCGGGAATAGTTTGGTTAAGAGTCATTTCTAAATTAATTTCGCCTAATACGATTTTTGCAATTTTATTGTTTTCGTCCCAATCAACTTGGGCTTTTAAAGCCTCTGCGACAAAGCGGAGGGGCACATATGTGGAATTTCCAATAATTTCAGGAGCAACATCAGCCGTTAATGCTTCTGTGTTAACCGTATAATTTTTGTCTCCGATTTTAAGGTATACGCTGACAGTTTCCTCTTTATCTTCTTCCTTAGGCGCTTCCTCGGATGATTCTTCTTTCTTTTCTTCTGTAATTTTAACTTCGGTTATTTTTGCGCTTTCGTCTATTAAGGCAAGACCAAAGTTTCCTGTGTTTTGGAACTTAACGTCTATAGTATTGTTAGAATAACGTTTACTGCCTAAAAACTCATATTTGCTTAATAAGTTGTTTGTAAAACGCATAATAGACAAGTTTTTCTTTTGGCTTTCGTTTAAAGATAAGGCATCGTAGTTAAAACCAACTGTTAGCGGCGCAGTTAGTTTTGTAACTTCATTGTCATCTACTTTAACTGTAATTTTGTACATGTAATTAACCAATGAATCATTTTTTGCGTTCATCTTATTTAAAGCCGTTTTTGTTTCTTCATGTATATTAAGCCTTGCAAATTCAACAAAAACTTTTGAGGCATTTTCAAAAACTTGATAAGGGACTGAAGCGTAAACTAATCCGTTTGTAACTTTAAACGGCTGTTTTGCATCTTTTAAAAGCTCTATTACATCTTTATCTATTTCCCTGCTTGTGGCCCCGCCGACTAAATCAAACTGAACATATTTATCGTCATCAATGAAATTTTTAACACTGTCATAATCTGATGATTTTGATTCGCCTGATGCACCTTTTACAAGGGGAGGCGCACCGGCATTACTTCCGCTATAGTTCGAGGCATAAAGGTATTGACCCGACTTAATGGCATCTATATCGCTTTTAATATGAATATAGTAACTGTGGGAAGATTCAACACCATCATTAACAGAAAAGTTGCTGCTTTCAAGCGCGGATTTAACAACTAAAGGGATTTTAACTGTAATGCCTTTTTTAACATCGCTTGTGAAAGTAAGCTCACCGGTTAATGTATTAAGGGAATATGAGTATTCGTTATGAACTTCTTTATAGTATACATCGCTAACGTATTCGCCTTCTGTCATATCATACGTGCCTTTTATACCCATAAAATTATAAAGGGATAAATAAAGGGATTGGTGCTCTTGATTATTTAAAAGCGTTATATTCTCTGTTACATCATTTGCCGCATCAACAAAATACCATTTTGCATTTGGAATTTCTACATTTATTTTTTCGCCTTCTTTTATGTCTTCATCGGCATAAATGTTTAAAACAGGGCAGGTCACTGCTTGATCAAACCAAAATCGTACAATACCTGTATACATATTATATACGTTTTTATGCTCAACAAACATTACGCTGGATTTCATGCCGTAATAAATACCAGAAACGTTGGTTTCTTTATCAGCGGCAAAAACATTAATAGGTAGGGAGTGTACCATTAATAATAGACTTAGTAAAAATGCTACTTTTCTCATAATTACCTCCTGTGTTTTTTTATTACTTTATAATATAACAAATATTAACAAAAAACAAGCATAAAAAAAGCATAAAAAAAGCCCTGCACATTTGCGGAGCTAATTTCAATGTTTTCGTGTATTAATTTGATAAACTTTTAGTTATTATAATGCTTCTCTCGTCGGAGTTCCAGTCCACGCTTGCTTTAAGTTGTTCTGAAACATATCTAAGCGGAATCATAAGCCTGCCGTCTATTAACAGAGGTTCAAAATCCATGCCGGGTATAGTTTGGTTAGCTGTCATTTGCAGCTTAACATCCCCTAATGCAATGGTTGCCATATTGTTGAGCTTATCCCAGCCGACTTCAGCGTTTAAAGCCTCCGCTACAAATCGTATAGGAACATATGTGTAATTTTTTATAATCTCTGGCGCAACATCAGCTGTCATTGTTTCACCGTTTACAGTATAGCTTTTATCACCGACTTTTAGAAATATAGTGGTTTTTTCTTCCTCTTTTACTACTTCTGCCGGCTCCTTTTTGTCTTGGCTGGCATTAACTGCATATTCAGTTATTTTTGCTGTTTCGTCAGTTATTGCAATACCAAAGTCTCCTGTATATTGAAACCTGACGTCAACTGAGTTGTTTGGGTAATGTTTGCCACCTAAAAACTCATATTTGCTTAACAAGCTGTTTGTAAAACGTATTACAGACAATTTATTTTTTTGATTATCAGTTAATGCGTAGTTATCATAATTAAAACCAATTGTTAAAGGAGCGGTTAGTTGCTGAACCTCTTTATCATCCACCTTAACAACTATTCTGTACATAAAATTAATTAATGAAGAGTTTTTGTTATCCATTTTATAAAGAGCCGCTTTTGTCTCCTCTTGCAAATTAAGCTTTACAAACTCAATAGAAACTTTTGAAGCGTTTGAAAAAACTTGATAGGGAATGGAAGCGGAAATAAAACGGTTTGTTACTTTAAAAGGTTGTTCCCCATCCTTTAAAAGACCTATAATATCTTTTCCAATTTCTTTTTTAACTTCACCAGCGTTTAATTCAAATTCTACATTTTTATTTTCATAGATAAGTTCTTTTGCTTTTTGATAATCCAACGATCTAAAATCTGTTGAAGATGTTTTTATTAACGGCGGTGTGTCTTCCTTATTTGTTCCGTAAGTTGTAGCAAAAAGATATTGACCGGACTGAACCGCATCAAGGTCACTTATTACTTCTACATAAAAGCTCTTTGTTTTATCTACTGTATTACCAAAAGTAAAACTGTTTCCAGTGTCCACAAGCATATATGTCAAGATTGGAAGACTTATTGTTGTGCCTTTGCTAAAAGACTTGCTGAATGACAACTCTCCGGTTGAAGTGTTAAATTCATACAAATATTCATCTTCAGGTCTTCTTGGTGTATCGTCATAATCATTTAAAGAATCGTATTTAGTCTTTTTGTAGTACGAGTTACCTACATATTCACCTTCGCTTGTTTCATAAGTGCTCATAAGACCAATAAGATTATAAAGGTCTGTAACGGTAAAAGTTCTTATATTTTCAGCTAAAGAAGTATTAATGTTATTAGAACCGTCAATAAATTGCCATCTAGCTTCCGGTATTCTTATTTTTATTCTATCTCCGTTTTTAACGTCTTCATTTAAATAAATATTTAAAACAGGGCTAGTCTCAACTCTACCAATCCCCATAAAATCTGAATTATTAACATTATGTGAAATGCCTTCCTTTTCAACGAAAAAAACGTTGGAGTTCATATTATAAAGTACGCCGGAAACGCTGTTTTCTCTTGCTGCACCAAAAACATTAACATTAAATGATAATAAAAATATAGTGAAAATAATTAAATGTCTAAATTTTTTCATGTTTTCTCCTTTATTGTTATTTGTTCAAATATTGTGCCATAATTTTTATAGCAGGATTCTTTATAATAATCTCGCCATGTTCTGTTAAATAATGTTTAGAAATTGCTGTTGAAATATGCTTTTGACCATATTCGCTTAAAACAGCGTCAATATCATCGCTGGAAATACTATCCTGGGGCGAATCATTTTGTAAAAACAGAAAATATCTGTTTTGATTTTTGAACAAAATATTAGTGCCGTTAAATATGCCGTAAAGTCTTACAGAAGCACTTGTAACGGTATCAAGGGAGTCAAAAGAAAATATAGAAATATTACTTGTTTTTTCCTGTTTCCTTTTTTCATTTTTTCTTCTACTTTTTGTTTTTGAAGTATCCACTTGTTTTAACTGTTCCAACAAACTAAAACGTTCCTCAATATCGGAAACGCTTGCAACCTTTGTAACAATTATTGTTATACCGTCAACTGCGAATGGAATTGCTTCAATCATAAGAGGAACATTATCTGCATCAAAACCGCATTCAATAGATGCTTGTTCCATCATTTCACGAAAAAGCGATTGGGTTTTTTCAGAGCCATAAGCTAGTTCTGCAATTCTAATATCTCTAGCCTCTAAATCTTGATGACTTAATATAATTTTAACTTGGTTATCGCTTATTTTTTCTATTTTCATATTTTCACATCCTAACATAAAATCGCAATTAACAGCACCCCAACTATAGTATATGTAATATACGATAAAAAGTAAAGTGGGGATTGATTCCACCGAAATCGGTTATTTAACACTGTTTCCAAGTGAATTCATAGACAAATATTTATTAAACCTATGGTTCATAAGTATTTAATAAATATTTTGTCTGCCTTTTGATGCGGAAACAGTTTGATTATGCCCAGTTTTCTAATTTGTAATAATTTTTTCTGGTTTGTAACATAATTGTAATGAGATAATTTCTGCGTAATATTACCATAAAATACTATTAAAAAATTTTTTCTTTGTCAAGATTTATTTGAAATTTGACATAATCATGTTATAATAAATGGAAGGACTTATGCAGCTTACAGCGAAACGGAGCGTGCCAAGCTATGAAAGATATTTTTAAAATAGACACCGTTAGGCTTAACGAAAATAAAGACAAAATAATAACATTAGACCAAACAAGGCTTCCTTCTCATGTGGAATATATTGAATTGTGCAACAAAGAAGATGTTTATGATGCAATTAAAAAACTGAAAGTAAGGGGCGCTCCTGCAATTGGTGTTGCTGCGGCTTTCGGGATTTACGTTTCTTGTCTTAAAATTAAAACCAAGTCTTTTGATGAATTTTGCAAATATTTTACAGAAATAAAGGACTACTTAAACTCTTCGAGACCAACGGCGGTTAACCTTTTTTGGGCTCTTGACAGAATGGAAAAATGCTTGTTGAAAAACAAAAGCACATTAGTATCAGAAATTATTGAGGCACTTCTTAAAGAAGCCGAAAATATTATGGAAGAGGATACTACTATGTGCAAGAAAATCGGTGAACACGGTGCATCTCTTATAAAAGACGGCATGGGCTTATTAACTCATTGCAACGCCGGAACGCTGGCTACAAGCAAATATGGAACGGCTTTAGCGCCTGTTTATGTTGCTTATGAGCAGGGGGCAAAAAACATTAAGGTGTATTGCGACGAAACACGTCCGCTTTTGCAAGGCGCAAGGCTGACGGCATTTGAACTTAATTCATTTGGCATTGATACAACGCTTATATGCGACAATATGGCGTCTATTGTTATGAGAAACGGTTTTATAGACGCCGTTTTTGTAGGGTGTGACAGGGTGGCCGGAAACGGCGATATGGCCAACAAAATAGGAACGTCCGGCGTTGCCGTTTTAGCAAAGTTTTATAGCATTCCATTTTATGTTTGTGCTCCTTCCTCTACAATTGACATAAACACAAAAACAGGCGACGATATTGAAATAGAGATTAGAGAGGGTTCTGAAATAACCGACCTGTGGTATAAAAATAAAATGGCGCCGGAGGGTATAAAAACATATAATCCGGCATTCGACATCACATTGGCTTCGCTTATTACCGGTTATATTACCGAAAAAGGAATTTTTAAACCGGAAGATATTAAAAAAGCGAGGGATTTAAATGAGTCCATCAAACATTTATAAAACAAAAGTTTCTGCTTTTGTTATTTTAGTTTTATTTATTTTAATGTCATTATTTTCTTGGTATATATCTAACAAAATACTTAAAATGGTTGAGCAGTCTGTGGGGAACGAAGCAAAGCACCTTGCTTATGCTTTATCACAAATTATTGAGCAGGATATAGAAAGTTATGAAAATTTAGTTGAAACCCTTGATTCAAATTCCGACTATTATTTGAAAATGCATAAATTATTTAATGATATAAAAAACAGTACAGGCGCAGATTATATATATACTGTTAAAATGATTAGTGATACAGAGTATATGTATATTCTTGACGGCGAAGAATTTGATTCTGAAAACTATTCTCCGATAGCATTAGTGGAGGAGGCGTACGAGGAAACTGTATTGGCAGATAAGTCAAAAAAACCATATTCCACAAAGGCTGTAAATTATGAAAAATGGGGAATGGTTATAACCGGGTATGCCCCGATATTTAACCATGAAACTGGGAAGTACCACGGCATGGCTTCTGTTGATTTCTCTTACGAGAATTATTCAAAGCAAATAAAAAAGTTACAAACAGAAATGCTGACTTTTGCACTTTTCATATGTTTATGCGTTTTGTTACTAATTATTTCTTTAATGTCCAGGTTTGTAAACCCATTAATTACAGATTATTTAACAAAACAAACAAGTAAACGTCATTTTGATTACATATTAAAAAAACATATTGAGGCTTCAAAACTTTTGGTAAAACCACTTTCAGTTCTTGTAATTGATATGGACAATTTTAAAACTATAAATGATAAATACGGGCACGTTATTGGAGATACAGTTATTATTAAGACAGCGGAGGCAATTTCACATACTTTAAGGGATACAGACTGCTTAGGACGTTACGGCGGAGATGAGTTTGTTGCTTCTTTATATGGTTCTAATGCAGAACAAGCCTTGCAAGTTGCAAAAAGGATCGTTGCGGCTGTTAACGGAAAAGAAATTCAAGTAAACGGTGAGATTATAAAGTCAACTGTAAGTATAGGCGTTTATGAATATGACAAAAATAATGATGCTAACATTGCAGACATAATTAAAAAAGCAGACGAAGCCCTTTATATAGCGAAAGAGCAGAAGAATATGGCGGTTTTATATAGTGTAAAAGAAAAAATGTAATTGTTTTGTAAAGAGCTTTTGCCATTTATTACGGCAGGCTCTTTTTTATTTCAGTTCTTATTTAGCATAATGAAATATGTCTTTTTTGTTAATATGGTTGATTTTAGCACTAAAATGGCATATAATTCTGATTTATAAAACATAAAACAATGAGGGGTATACTATGGATTTAATAAAGGCTATAATTTTAGGGATAGTGCAAGGTCTTGCAGAATTCCTGCCTATTAGCTCTTCCGGGCATTTGGTGCTTATGCAAAAGCTGTTTGGTATTGAAGAACCATCTCTAGCGTTTTCCGTTTTACTCCATGTGGGGACGCTTATTCCCGTTTTAGTTGTTTATTGGAAAGACTTTTGGCGGCTTATTAAAAATCCATTCCAAAGAATGACGGCTTTGCTTATTTTCGGTACGATTCCTGCCGTTGTTGTTGCGCTTTTGTTCGGAGATTTAGTTGATTCATTTTTTTCTACAGGAAAAACACTTTCAATGGGATTTTTTATAACCGGAATTATTTTGCTTGTTTCTGATAGGTTTAATGAGGGTTCAAAAAAGATGAAAAACGTAAGCCCTGTAGACGCCATTTTAATTGGTTGTTGTCAGGCTATAGCAATAACTCCGGCAATTTCTCGCTCTGGAAGCACCATTACCGGGGCATTATTCAGAGGTCTTAACAGAAAAGATGCGGCTAAGTTTTCTTTTATGTTAAGTGTTCCTGCCATACTTGGCGGTGCGGTTTTAGAAATTGTAAAAATTTTAAAAGGCGAAAATGTTATGGAAGGTTTTCAGTTTTTGCCTGCCGCTCTTGGTTTTATTGCATCTATGATAACCGGTTATTTTGCTATTAAGTTTATGATTAAGCTTATACAAAACAGAAGCCTTAAATATTTTTCATTTTATGTTTTTGGTGTTGGGGCGTTTGTTTTAATATTAGGATTTTTAGGAAGACTTTAAGATTTTTATAAAAGGAGAATTTATACATGAGAGAAAAGCTTAAAGAAATAATGCTAAATTGCGAAAAAAGCATTTCTAGCATTGCGGATTTAAAGGAGCTTGAAGAATTAAGGCTTAACGTTATGGGCAAAAAAGGGGAGCTTACACAGCTTTTAAAGTCCTTAGGCACTCTTTCCCCAGAGGAACGCCCGGCAGCAGGGCAAATGGTTCACGAAGCAAGGGAAAAAATTGAAGCCCATATTGAAAATGCTAAAAAGACGTTTTTAACAAAAGCTCAGTCTGCGAAAATTTTAGCAGAAGAAATAGACGTTACAATGCCTGGAGCTAAATTTGAGCTTGGCGCAAAACATCCGATGACAAAGGTTATTGACGACCTTAAAAATATATTTATCGGTATGGGTTACGAAATTGCCGAAGGACCAGACATTGAAACAAGTTATTATAACTTTGAGGCTTTAAACATTGGAAAATACCACCCTACAAGGGATGAACAGGATACATTTTATTTAGACGGGGAATACCTTCTTCGCACTCAAACTTCCCCGGTTCAGGTTCATGTTTTGGAAAAGGGTAAGCTGCCTATCCGTGTTATTGCGCCGGGGCGTGTTTTTCGCTCAGACCAGGTGGACGCAACTCACTCTCCTGTGTTTACACAGCTTGAAGGTATTGTTGTTGACGAATGCATTACAATGGGGGATTTAAAAGGCTCTCTTTCAGTTTTTGCAAAAGAACTGTTCGGAAGTTCCACAAAAGTGCGCTTCCGCCCACATTACTTCCCATTTACAGAGCCCAGCGCAGAAATGGATGCTTCCTGCTTTGCCTGCGGCGGTTCTGGCTGCCGTGTTTGCAAAAACAGCGGCTGGATAGAGCTTTTAGGCTGCGGCATGGTTCACCCTAACGTTTTAAGAATGTCTGGCGTAGACCCGGAAAAATATTCTGGATTCGCTTTTGGTATGGGGCTTGAAAGAATCGCCATGCAACGTTATGGTATAACAGATATGCGCTTGCTTTTTGAAAATGATGTAACGTTCTTAAAACAGTTTTAGTAAGCACTGGTTACTTAGTAATCTTTAACAAAGGAGAAAAATAAAATGGAAATTCCGATGACTTGGCTTAAAGAATATGTTGATATAGATTTGGAAAATATAAATGAATTCGATCATAAAATGACAATGTCCGGCTCAAAAGTTGAAGAGGTTATCCGCTTTGGCGAGGGCGTTGAAGGTATTGTTGTGGGCAAAGTTTTGTCTATAGAAAAACACCCGGATGCGGACAAACTTGTTATAACTCAAATAGACGTTGGTGATGGAAACAACAGACAAATTGTTACCGGGGCAACAAACCTTACTGTTGGGGACTATGTTCCCGTGGCTCTTCATGGCTCAAAAGTTATTGGTGGAAAGGTTATTAAAAGAGGTAGTTTGAGAGGGCAGCTTTCAGACGGTATGCTCTGCTCAATTGAAGAATTGGGATATACAATTCAAGATTACCCAGATGCCGCAGAGGACGGTATTTATGTCCTAGATAAGCCTTACGAATTGGGAGCGGACATTGTTCCTATATTGCAAATTAAAGAGAATGTGGTTTCTTTTGAAATTACATCAAACAGACCGGATTGTTTCAGTGTTTTAGGGCTTTCAAGAGAAGCGGCTGCTACGTTTAAAAAGCCGTTTAATCCTCCTCAAATTGTTGTAAAAGAAGAAGCAAACGACGATATTACAAAGATAGTTGACGTTGAAATTAAAAACAGCGAGCTTTGCCCAAGGTATATTGCAAGAGTTGTTAAAAACGTTAAAATTGGTCACTCCCCTCTTTGGCTTCGCCATAGGCTTACAACAGCCGGAATAAGACCAATTAACAATATTGTAGATATAACAAATTATGTTATGCTTGAGTTTGGCCAACCAATGCACGCCTTTGACATAAGCGCAATAGCAAAACATGAGGGTGTTCATAAAATAATAGTTAGAAACGCAAATGACGGAGAAAAATTCAAAACTCTTGACGGCGTTGAAAGAACTCTTGATTCCTCTATGCTTGTTATAGCGGACTGCGAAAAAGCTGTCGCCCTTGCAGGGGTCATGGGTGGCGAAAACTCAAAAATTACCGAAACTGGCGCTGAAGCAATGGTGTTATTTGAAAGCGCAAACTTTAACGGCGTAAACGTTAGAACCACAAGCAAAAAAGTTGGGCTTAGAACAGATGCTTCTGCAAAATACGAAAAAGGGCTTGACCCAAATTTAGCCGAAGCTGCTGTAAACAGAGCGGTTCAGCTTGTAGAAATGCTTGAATGCGGAACTGTAGTTAAAGGTTGTGTGGACAATTATCCAAATAAAAGGGAAGGCTGGAGCGTTAATTTTGATTTAGACAGAATTAACAGCGTATTAGTAACGGATTTAAAAACAGAAGACGTTGCAACTCTTTTAAAACCTCTTGAAATTGAAGTAAGTGGTAACACGGCTAAAATCCCAACGTTTAGACCGGACATTACAATGGAAGCGGACTTAATGGAGGAAATTGCACGGCTTTACGGCTATGACAACATTAAGGAAACTCTTGCTACAGGCACTCCAACTGTTGGTAAAAAGAGCTTTAAACAAAAAGTTGAAGATATTATTAAAAACACAATGGTTTCTTTCGGGTTGTATGAAGCTTTACATTTCGCTTTTGAAAGCCCAAAAGTATTTGATAAATTAAACATTGAGCAAAACGACAAGCTTAGAAACGCTATTCCAATTAAGAATCCTTTAGGCGAAGATTTCAGCATAATGCGTACAACTACGCTTAACTCTATGCTTACAAGCCTGCAAACTAACTTTAATAGAAGAAACCCGGAAGCTTACCTTTTTGAGCTTTCAAAAACATATGAGGCAAAAAGCTTGCCACTTTCTGAGCAGCCTTACGAGCCGGAAATTCTTACAATAGGCTTTTATGGCAAAAAAGATTTTTATCATTTAAAAGGCATGGCGGAAGGGCTTTTCCAAACATTAGGTGTTTCTGGGATTACGTTTGAAAGATGTAAAGACCTTGTGTTTATGCATCCGGGAAGAACGGCTTCCATTATTGGTAAAGACGGTCAAAACGTTGGATATATCGGTGAAGTTCACCCTAGTGTTTTAAGCAATTACGAAATTGAGACTAAGGCCTATATAGGTGTTATAAATGCAGAATATTTATATGAAAACGCTAATTTAGAGAAAATATTTGAGCCTTTGCCGAAGTTCCCTGGTGTATTAAGAGATATTGCCATGGTTGTTAAAAAAGATGTTCCTGTTTCTGAAATTGAAAGGGCAATTTACGCAAAAGGCGGAAATATTTTAAGAAAAGCTACTCTTTTTGACGTATATTCAGGTAAACAAATTGCCGAGGGCTTTAAATCTGTTGCTTATTCATTAATGTTCCGTTCAGATGAAAAAACATTAAACGATGAAGAGGTTTCAAAGGTTTTAAGAAAAATAATCACAAACCTTGAATTTACAGTTGAGGCGCAGTTAAGAGATAAATAATAGGGTTATTCTCTTAAAGACATAATTATAAATAAACGGAGGAAATATGCAAACCGGAGGTTCTTAATATGGATATAAAGGATTTAAGCTTTCAGATTTATTCCTGCATAAATAAGTATGAAGATTCCAACGAGAGAATTAATCATGTTCTGGATTTAATTGCAAAATATTTTAATGCAAAACGTGTAGTTTTAGTTGAACTTAAACCGACAGAAGAAACACCTGTCCGTTCTTATGAATGGTGTAAAGGTGGGGTTTGCACAATTTCCGACAATTTTTCTTATAAAATATACTGGCACGAATTTGCTCAAAAACAAGATGTATGGGTAATAGACAATGTTTATATGTTTGTCCCGGTCCATTACAGACAAACATGTATTGCGGCTTTAGGCATAGAGGCTTCTGAAAACAGCCCCCAATGGACTGAAAATGACAAGGGGGCTTTAAAAGAAATTTCTACAGCCGTTACAATGGCGTTAATATTTAAACAAGCGGAGGATTCCGCAAGAAGAACCGTCCGGATTATGAGGGCGGTTCTTGATAATATGAATTTGCTTATTTATGTTTCAGATATTTTTACTTGCGAAATACTGTTTGCTAACAAAACAGTACTGGATTTTATAGGCGTATCCGGCTTTAACGAAATAAAAGGGAAGATATGCTGGAGACACATACAAAAAAACCAAACGGGTAGATGTGGTTTTTGTAAAATAAATCAGCTATTAGAAAATTGCAAGAGAAATAACTTTGAGCCAATAAAACACGAGCTGCAAAGCACTATAGATAACCAGTGGTATTACGTAGAAGATTCCATTATAGAGTGGATCGACGGGCGAAAAGTGCATTTGCAATGCGCAGTGGAATTTACAGAGAAAAAGCTTTATACACAAGAGCTTGAACAGTCTGCTTCCCATGATAAGCTTACAGGGATTTTAAACCGGGAGTGGGGTTATAAACAGCTTAAATTGGAACTTCAAAAGAGTAAAATTGCAAGCTTGCCCCTTACTGTTTGCTTTATAGATGTAGATGGGCTGAAAGCCGTTAACGACACTCACGGTCATGAATGGGGTGACAGGTTTTTAATTGAGTTTGCCCAGGTTATAAAAGATAATATACGTTTAACGGACTTGTTTTTTAGATGGGCCGGAGATGAATTTTGCCTCGCCTTGCCGGGCTGTAATTTAAGCCAAGCTGAAAAGGTTATAGAAAAAATCGACTTTAATTTTGACAAAATTAATAAAAGCGGAGAAAATAATTATATACTTGCTATGAGCGCAGGGCTTGAAGAGGTTTTGCCGGACAGTGAGCTAGATTCACATACAGTTATCAGCAACGCCGACAGAAAAATGTATATTATTAAGTTTGAAAAACATAAACGCAAAGCTTTAACGGAGGATTAAATGTTTAAAAAAATACTTTTCTTTTGTCTTTTGTTTGGGGCTTTAAACACGGTTAACGTTTTTGCAAGCAATCTTCCCCAGACGGTTCGGGTTGGGCTTGCATCAAAATATGATGGGGTAGGCTCTGTTTCAATCGGTAATAAAAGCCTTTACTTAGGGTTTGAACAAAACGGCAGTGTTATAAATGAAGCTCTTATTAATTCCAGCGGAGGTTTTACTGCCACTGTTGACAACAGTTTTTATTTAAACAGAGGGAGCTCTTACTCCAGCTATGACCAAGCGGCGCAAGTTGCACAGTCTTCCGGGCAAAGAGCGGTTGTTGCATATAGAGGTAATGAATTTTTGGTTTATTACGGCTATTCTACAAAAGGGGAAGTGGACAACGCAAAGGCTCAATACGGCGGAGAGGTTATAAGCCCGGATTCCAGACAGATATTGTTAACCCCGTCAGGCGGAGTAGCTGTATTATTTTGTAATTCTAGTAAATTTGGGTGTATTACAGACGGCGGCGGTAATTTTATAGAACTTGGGGATAAAAAATATAGAGATTCCGTTGAACTTGCAAGAACTTCAAAGGGAATTACTTGCGTTAATGTTATTAACACTGAGAAGTATTTATATAGTGTTGTAGCTTCTGAAATGCCTTCACAATGGCATATAGAAGCGCTGAAAGCCCAGTCCGTTGCCGCAAGAGGCTATACTTTAACAAGAATTGGCGTTCACAAAGATACGCCTTACGAATTGTGCGACCTTGTCCACTGCCAGCTTTATTTAGGTAAAACTAACGAAGCGGATTCTACAATCCGTGCTGTTACAGAAACAACCGGGGTTATAGCGTATCACAACGGTATGCCTATAAACGCAACGTTTTTTTCAAGCAGTGGTGGAGTAACAGAGCAGGGAGACAAAGTTTGGTCTAACTCCGTTCCTTATTTACAAAGCGTTAAGGAGGTTTCTGAAAGGGAATATAAGCAGTGGACAAGAACATTTACTCTTGATGATATAACAAGTTTGCTTAAGGCGAATAACGCAAACATAGGAAATGCAGTTGGTGTTTCAGTTTCCTCATCTTCCGTAAGCGGCAGAGTTACGGATTTAACTATTCGAGGTACTAACGGCACTAAAACCTATACAAAAGGCGAAGTTAGAACTTTTTTTGATAAATCCAGCGGCGGCACTCTTGAAAGCACAAATTTTATTATTGCTAACGGGCAAACAATAGAGACGGACAGCACAGTTTATGTTTTAACCGGCGATAAGGCTCAAAGTAGGTCTGTAAAGGCCTTATACGTGGCAACAGGTAATAACAACAAAATAATAGACAGAGATGTTTCCGTTTTAAGCTCTCAAAACTCTACTACACTGCCTTTAACCCAAAGATCTACAGTTGAAACAAATACTGGAAGCATAACATTTTCCGGAAAAGGATGGGGGCATGGTGTGGGTATGAGTCAATTCGGCGCAAAAGGTATGGCGGAGGCTGGTTATACATATAATCAAATTTTAAAGCACTATTTCACAGGAATAGAGGTTTATTAAGTTGTATACAAAAGACTTTTATTATGATTTACCTTCCGAGCTTATTGCCCAGACACCTCTTGAAAACAGGCTGGAATCTAGGCTCTTGACCCTTGACAAACAAACGGGGCAAATAACCCATGGTAAATTCAGAGATGTTTTTAAAAATATAAATAAAGGCGACTGTCTTGTGCTTAATAACACTAAAGTTATGCCTGCTAGGCTTTATGGTAAAAGAGAGGGCACAGGCGCACGAGTGGAAATGCTTCTTGTAATGAAGAAGTTTTCGGATATTTGGGAAGTTCTAGTAAAACCCGGCAAAAAAGCCGTTAGGGGTAATATTATTACTTTTGCAGACGGATTATTAAAAGCGGAAATTTTAGACACTGTTGCAGAAGGCAACAGGCTTGTTAAATTTATTTACGAAGGTAACTTTGATAACATTTTAGAAAAAATCGGGGAGATGCCTCTTCCTCATTATATTACAGAAAAGCTTGATAATAAAGGAAGATATCAGACTGTTTATGCAGGAGTTACAGGCTCTGTTGCCGCTCCAACTGCCGGGCTTCATTTTACAGAGGATTTTCTTCAAGAGATTGAAGAATCTGGGGTAAATATAACAGAGGTTACGCTTCATGTAGGTTTGGGAACGTTTCGCCCGGTTAAAGCGGAAAAAATTACTGAGCACAATATGCATAGCGAATGGTACGAGGTTTCCCAAGAAACAGCGGAAATAATAAATAAAACAAAACGAGACGGCGGCAAAGTAATAGCAGTTGGAACTACTGCTATAAGAACCCTTGAATCCGCTTCAAACGAAAATGGAATTTTGGAAGCTAAAAATGCTTTTACAAATATTTTTATATATCCGGGATATAAATTTAAGCTTGTTGACAGGCTTATAACTAATTTCCACCTGCCGGAATCAACGCTTATTATGCTTGTTTCCGCCATGGCAGGGCGAGAAAATGTTTTAAACGCTTATAACGAAGCAATAAAGCAGAAATACAGGTTTTTCAGCTTCGGAGATGCAATGTTTGTTGTTTAACGTGATTTCTTTTATCAAAAAAACGGATGCCACAACCTTGTGGAATTCGTTTCAGATTGTAGACAAATGGCGGACAAGGGTTGGTGACAGCCCAAGGAACGCATACAATGCGTTCCCTACAAAATTGCATATTAATGTTCTATTAAATCATTTTTGCAATAGATTCGTAGGGAACGTTTTGTATGCGTTTAGTATTCCAAATGACATTGCGCAAAAAGAAGACAAATTAGCTGTTTATGTTTTGGCGACAGCCCAAGGAACGCATACAATGAGTTCCCTACAAAATTGCATATTAATGTTCTATTATATCATTTTTGCAATAGATTCGTAGGGAACGTTTTGTATGCGTTTAGTATTCCAAATGACATTGCGCATAAAGAAGACAAATTGGCTGTTTATGTTTTGTCAAATTGCTCTAATAAAAAAATTGGCTTTGGACAAAGGTTGGCGACAGCCCAAGGAACGCATACAAAACGTTCCCTACTAAATTGCATATTAATGTTCTATTAAATCATTTTTGCAATAGATTCGTAGGGAACGTTTTGTATGCGTTTAGTATTCCAAATGACATTGCGCAAAAAGAAGACAAATTAGCTGTTTATGTTTTGGCGACAGCCCAAGGAACGCATACAATGAGTTCCCTACAAAATTGCATATTAATGTTCTATTATATCATTTTTGCAATAGATTCGTAGGGAACGTTTTGTATGCGTTTAGTATTCCAAA
>CAZJGG010000016.1:39134-49669 GCA_964545475.1 uncultured Eubacteriales bacterium
GTTCTACATATTTCTTAGGTTCTACATTTTTATTTGTATCAGTGTTTTTGTTTGTATTAGTGTTTTTGTTTGTATTAGTGTTTTTGTTTGTATTAGTGTTTTTGTTTGTGTTAGTATCTTTGTTTGTATTAGTATCTTTGTTTGTATTGGTGTCTTTGTTTGTGTCGTTGTCTTTGTTTGCTTCAGTGTCTTTATTTGTATCAGTGTTTTCATTTGTAACATTGTCTTTGTTTGCTTCAGTATCGATATTTGTTTCAGTTTTAGTGAAGTTGAATACTGGCATAACTTCTTCGTCTGCAAGGCTTATTTTTATTTTAAGCGCTTGTTTTTTTGGTTTGTTCCCACTGCCTGTTCCCGGAACTTTTGTTGGTGCAGGAGTTGCTGTGGGTTCAACAGAAGTTGTAGGTTTTTTATCTGGTTTGTTAGGCTTGTTTTGGTTGCCTGGTTTTTTCGTTGGAGCAGGAGTTGCTGATGATGATGGAGAAGGAGTTGCTGTTGGTTTTACCGTAGGTGTTGGAGAAGGTGAAACCGTTGGCTGTGGGCTTGGGCTTGGTGTTGGAGTCGGGCTTGGGCTTGGAGTCGGTATTGGACTTGGGCTTGGAGCGGTTACTGTTTTATATTCTGCAAATACGTTCCATACTTTGCTGTCTTCTTGGCCCATTGCCCAGCTTCCGGAGCCTTTAAGTTTATATTTGTTTACAAGCTCAAGCTTTTTAGCAGTAGCTTGCGTATCATCATACCAAATTTCATAAACACCTGGGGTTAAAGTTCTACCACCCCAAATTTTAGGCATTACTTCTCCCTCGTTAAGTGTTAAAAACACTTGGGCAGACTGCTTGTCTTCATGGTATACTTTTTGTGTGTTATAATTGTTGAGTAAGTTGTCAATGTCCATAGCAGTTATACCATTTCCGCCTACAGACTCGCCAGCCTTCCAATATCTTCCAAAAAATGGTACACCAAGCACAACTTTATCAGGAGTTGTATAATTTAAAACATGTTTGATTGATTTTTCTGCGAAATCAAAACTTGCTATAGGACCGGCAGGGCCGCCGTAATAAGATTCGTCATAACCCATAATCATTAAATAATCACTGGCTTTGCCAAGAGATTCATAGTCGTAAGAGCCATGCCAGCCGATAAGCCAGTTATAAGGGTTAGCCGCAACTGAAACGGAAATAATTTTATCCGGCATTTTATCTTTTAACGTTTTAACAAAGAAAGTGAAATCGTCTCTGTTAATGTGTGTAACGTTTTCGATATCAACATTAATACCGTCTAAATTATGAGCTTTAATTGCCTCAACAATTTGATCAGTTAATTTTTCAGTGTTGTTAAGAGCAGCTATTCCTAAATTTCTGTCCCAATGGTTAGTAATAAAAGGAGTAACTTTGATTCCTTTATCATGCATTGAATCTACAAAAGATTTTTCAACCTTAATTAATTTAAGGCTTCCGTCTGCATTGATTTCAAAATAATCCGGGCAAACGGTGTTTAAGATGTCGTCGGAATTTTCAACAAGTTTCCCATATTGAGTATTTGTACCGCCAAACAAAAACGACATTGTAAATTCGTGTGCAAAAGCGCTTACACACATTGATAAACTAAGCATCAATGCTAATACTAATTTCATGCTTTTTTTCATTTCTAAATACCTCCTAGATTTATGGAATTATAAATGTTTGTGTCCAATAAGTCATATTATCGCTTTGTGCAAAACCAATTCCCACTTCAGTAAAAGATGGACTTAAAATATTACCTCTGTGTGTATCGGAATTCATCCAGGCTGCAAAAACAGCTTCAGGTGTTTTCTGTCCTTTGCCTATGTTTTCGCCGGCAGCTTTGTAATTAATGCTGAAATTTTTAAGCATTTCAAAAGGTGTTCCGTACACCGGGGAAATATGGCTGAAATAATCTAAGTCCCTCATTTCCTGGCATTTAAGCCTTGCCATGTCTGAAAGTTCTGTGTTCAGCTTAAGAGGGAACAAATTATTTTTCGCCCGTTCAGCGTTTACAAGGTTTAACACCTTTTCTTCATATTTGAATACAATTTGGTCTGGCTGGGGAGTGAAATTTTCTCCCGTTGTAGGAACATAAACTCTGTCCCCCGGAAAAATTAAGTTAGGGTCTGCAAAATGGGGGTTAGATCCAATAACCTCCTCAAGCCCCAATTGGTATTTTTCGCTGATTTGCCAAAGGCTGTCTCCCGGACCAACAATGTAAACTTCCGTAGCCCCTTGGGCTGGTATACATGTAAAAAAAGCCGCAGCAAAACCAATGAAAATAAATTTAGTAATCGATTTTACTTCCATCTTCATTAAATTTCTCCTTTCATTACTAATTTTCCTAGATTTCAACATTATTATATCTTTTTTGCAGTTATTTCATTCCAGTAAAAATTTAACTATAGAACCAGTTTTATCTATAAATAAATTGCATAGTAACACAATTTACAATTATAAAAATTTGTTGTATACTTATTATTTAGGGGGAATGATTGATTTGACTGACAACAACGAAAATAGAAACGGTTTGCCGCTTGTGGCATTAAGAGGGCTTGTTGTTTTTCCCAAAACGATGTTAACTTTTGATGTAGGGCGGTCAAAATCCATAGATGCTTTAGACTATGCAGTTCAAAATGAGACGCCTGTTTTTCTTGTGACACAAAAAAACGCCGTAGTGGAAGAACCTGCTCCAAAGGATTTATACAAAATGGGAGTTGTTACAACCATAAAGCAAGTTGTTAAGCTGCCGGGAAATATGGCAAGAATTTTAGCAGAGGGAATAGGACGGGCTGTAATAAGCGAGTTTGAAAGCGAAGAGCCATTTTTTAAAGTATATGTGGAAAATATTTTAACAAATGAAATAAAAAACGATAGCGATGAAATAGATGCATACATCCGCACCGCCCATGAGCTTTTTGAGCAATACGCTCTTTTATCCGGCAGAATTTCCACCGAGGTTGTTTTTGAAATTTTACAATGCA
Source organism: uncultured Eubacteriales bacterium (assembly GCA_964545475.1). Taxonomy (GTDB): domain Bacteria; phylum Bacillota; class Clostridia; order Lachnospirales; family JAISER01; genus CAZJGG01. The sequence goes on from CAZJGG010000016.1 coordinate 42,121, forward strand.
AAGAGCCCGGAGTGCTTGCAGATGCTATCGGTATTCACATTATAATAGACGTTGATAAAAAGCAAATGCTTCTGGAAGAACTTGACGACGTAAAAAGGCTTACTTCCTTATTAGAAATTTTGGACAAAGAGCTTAATGTCCTTAAAATTCAAAAGGACATATACAAAAAGGTTCGAGATAATATTGAAAAGCATCAAAAGGATTATTTTTTAAGAGAACAAATAAAAATAATTAAAAAAGAACTGGGAGAACATGACGGCGGCTTTGATAATGAAGAAATCCGTGAAAGAATGGATAAGCAAAAACTTCCGGAATATGTTTTGGAAAAGCTTAACAAAGAGATTTCACGCCTTGAAAGAATGTCTGGTTCTCCGGCAGAAACCGCTGTTATAAAGGACTATTTGGACTGGGTTTTGGATTTGCCATGGTCTAAAAAATCCAAAGAGAACACTAGCCTTAAAAAAGCCGAAGCTATACTTAATAAAGAGCATTACGGTCTTGAAAACGTTAAAGAAAGAATTGTGGAATTTTTAGCCGTAAGGCTGAATACTACGGGGCTTGATGCGCCTATTATATGCCTTGTAGGTCCTCCGGGGGTTGGTAAAACATCCGTTGCAAAATCGGTAGCTCATAGCTTAAACAGGAAATATGTTCGTATGTCTTTAGGAGGAGTACGAGACGAGGCGGAAATAAGAGGACACAGAAAAACATATATCGGAGCAATGCCCGGCAGAATAATCCATGCCATGAAGCAGGCAGGAACAACTAATCCTCTTATTCTTCTTGACGAAATTGACAAAATGAGCAGTGATTTTAGAGGAAACCCAGGGGCTGCGCTATTAGAGGTTTTAGACGGAGAACAAAACATAAATTTCAGAGACCATTATTTAGAGCTTCCTTATGACTTGTCTGATGTTTTGTTTATATGCACAGCTAACTCTATTGAAACAATACCCGATGCGCTTTTAGACAGGCTTGAAATAATTGAAATTTCAAGCTATTCCAAAGATGAAAAGCTTAATATTGCTAAAAATTATTTAATAGAAAAACAGATTAAAAAACACGGTGCTAACAAAAACGGTATAAAAATTAAAGATTGTGCAATAAATGATATTATTGAGTTTTACACAAAAGAAGCAGGCGTAAGGCAGTTAGAGCGCACTATTGGCAAGCTTATAAGAAAAGCTGTTAGAGAAATGCTTTTGGACAGCGAAGTTAAGTCTATTACATTTAAAAAAGAAGATTTATTTAAATATCTAGGCAAGCAGAAATACAGGCATTCGCCTAAAAACAATGAAAATGAGCCGGGTATTGCAACAGGGCTTGCATGGACAAGGCTTGGCGGTTCTACAATGGATATTGAAGTTAACGTATTGTCTGGCAGCGGCAAACTTGAGCTAACAGGTAACTTGGGAGATGTTATGAAAGAATCCGCAAAAGCGGCAATATCTTTTATACGCTCTAAAAAACATAACATTAAAATACCTAAAAAGTTTTACCAAACCAAAGATATTCATATACACATACCCGAGGGCGCAGTGCCTAAAGATGGCCCTTCCGCCGGAATTACAATGGCTACGGCCATGCTTTCAGCCCTCTCTAAAACACCTGTTAGAACAGATGTTGCAATGACTGGTGAAATTACAATAAGAGGGAGAGTTCTTCCTATTGGTGGGCTAAAGGAAAAAATACTTGCGGCTAAAACAGCCGGAATAAAAACAGTGCTTTTGCCAAAAGCCAACGAAAGTGATTTACACGAGCTTTCCGATTATGTAAAAGAGGGTCTTAAATTCGAGCTTGTAGAAAATATGGAACAAGTTCTTGATAACGCTTTATGCAAAAATTTAGAGGAGCAAAACAATGGATGTTAATAATGTTAAGCTGGACGTTGTGGCCGTTAAACCCAGCCAATACCCGCAAGAGGTTTTGCCGGAATTCGCCTTTGTTGGCAAGTCAAACGTAGGTAAGTCGTCTTTGCTAAACGCAATGATAAACAGAAGAGCCCTTGCAAGAACAAGCCAAACCCCTGGCAAAACAAGGACAATTAATTTCTATAAAATTGAGGAGGCTCTTTATTTTGTAGATTTGCCCGGTTATGGTTATGCCAAGCTTTCTAAAAGCGAAACAAAAAACTGGGGCGCAATGATTGAGGGATATTTAAAAAAGCGGGAACAGCTTAAATGCATAGTAATGCTTGTGGATATACGCCATGAACCCTCTAAAAACGACGTTCAAATGTTTGAATGGCTTAGGCATTATAACTACAACATGGTTCTTGTGGCAACAAAGCTTGATAAAATTAACAGAAGCCAAATTCAAAAACAAATAAGTATTTTAAGAAAATCGCTAGGAATGGCGTCATCAGAGCTTATTATTCCTTTTTCGGCTGAAACTAAACAGGGTAAAGAGGCTTTATGGGAATATATTGAGGCTAATATTTAAATAGATAACAAAAAAACGAGAGTTGGCATTATACCTTCTCTCGTTTTTTAATAAGCTGATAATACAGCTGTTTTTTAGCTTAATTCTAATGATTCATGTTCTTCAAGCATTTTTTTTAGCCTGTTGTATTCAAGCTCAATTTTTCGTTCTTTACGCTCTTTTAAATAAGCGACAAAACCTTTTCTTAATGAAGGCTTTAAGAACTTAATAAACCGTATTAAAAGCCTTATGCTCCAAAAAGCTAAAAACATAAATCCTACTATAATTCTGTCATCTGTATCGTAAAGGGACATTAGCATAAATGTAACAACAACTATTAGCAAATAATCAAGCAATTGCCCAATTAAGTTTTGTTTTGCAGATAATCGGCGTTTTGCCATTTCTAAAATCTTCTCGTGGTCGATACTTAATTCAACAGGCTTTATTTGTTTGTTAACTACTTCTTTTGCAGTTTCTTCATTGTTAAATGGGTTCATCTTTTTTTCCTCCGTTGGCTGGGACAAACAAATGGCGTCCTCCGAAACCCAGTCTGCCCGTTTTTGCTTTACAAGCTGGCGGGCGCGCTTTAAATATGTAGGTTTCAGGGCTTCACCATGCAAGCCGACAACCTTAATTTGTTTTTGAATATAATCACCTTTTCTTTGTTTTTTTTGATGGGTGTCTTCCCCCGGTCATTAAGGCATGTTTAGAGAATGTTTTTTATTATGGGTGTCTTCCCCACCGATTAGGCTTCTCTTCGATTATATTACCATATACAAATACAGATTACAATGGAAATAAGTATTACGTTTTAATTAAAAAATAAAAAGGTTTGAATTTTCTGATGTTTTATCTCTTGTCATAAGATCGTAAACTGCTTGTCTTAAATCTTTTTGCTCAAATAATACCTTATAAGCCTCGGCGCAAATTGGCATTTCAACGTCGTATTCTTTTGCAAGATGATGAGCAGTTTTTGCCGTATTTACACCTTCAACAACCATATGAACCTCGTTTAAGGTTTCTTCAAGATCTTTACCTTGGCCGATTAAAATTCCGGCACGCCTGTTTCTCGAATGCATACTTGTGCATGTAACGATTAAGTCTCCAATGCCGGTAAGCCCGTGGAGGGTATAGGGACTTCCGCCCATTTTTACGGCAAGCCTGGAAATTTCAGCCATACCTCTTGTCATAAGTGCGGCTTTTGTGTTGTCGCCGTAACCCAAGCCGTCTGTCATGCCTGCAACAAGGGCGATAACGTTTTTAAGGGCTCCTCCAAGCTCCACTCCAATAACGTCGTTATTTGTGTAAACCCGGAAAACGTCGTTCATAAAAACGTGCTGAACATCTTCAGCTACGGAAATATCTGAGGAAGCGGCAACAACAGCTGAAGGTATACCACGGGAAACTTCCTCAGCGTGGCTTGGGCCGGATAATACGCAGATTTTGGACTTTGGCGCAAACTCCTCAATAACTTGTGAAAGCCTTACTTTTTTCTTTTCGTCAAAACCTTTTGATATGTTTATAATTGTATGTTTTTCATTAAAATATGGGGCAAACCGTTCCATTGTGCTTCTAACATGGGCAGAGGGAACAGCGCAAACCACATACTCCGAATTTTCCATAACCTTATCGCAATCACAACATACAAAAATTTCCTCCGCAATTGGTACATTTGGAAGAAATTCTTTATTTTCTCTATATTTATTAATGCTTTGGGCTTCACTTTCAAGAAAAGACCATAGTTTAACTTTATGCCCGTTACTATTAAGCAAAACCGCTATGGCGGTGCCCCAGCTCCCGGAGCCTATGACTGTAACTTCTTTCAATTTATTTCCTCCCAAATGTAAATTTGTTTTCTTTGCCTTTAATAAGGCGAACAATATTTTCTCTATGCTGTATGTATGCAATTATTGCCAAAATTGCTCCAATTATTACAGCTTCTGTATCGTATTTAAATACATATAATAAAATTGGGAAAAGGGCAGTAAGGCAAAGAGAAGCAGTGGAAATAAACTTTGTAGCCCCAATTAAAAATATTGCGCACAAATAATCAATAATAGCAATTCTGAAATCTACACACAAAATTACTCCAACTGTTGAGGCTATGCCTTTGCCCCCGCGAAAGCCTAAGTAAAACGGAAAGTTATGACCTAAAACAACGCCAAGCCCAGCATAAAGCCCGGGTAAAAGACCGTTTGCTCCATTCATAAAGTTTCCGCTTCCACCAAAAATTAAAGAGCATATTACATAACCTAAAGCTCCTTTAAAAATGTCTGAAAAAAACACAAGCAAACCGGTCTTTAGCCCTAAGGTTCTTATTACGTTAGTTGTACCGGCATTGCCGCTTCCGTGTTCTCTTATGTCTATTTTACTTATTTTTCCAACGATGTAGGCGGTTTGTAGGCATCCCACAGCATAACCTATTATAACGCAAAATATTCTGAACATGCCCTTCTCCTTTCTCCAATTTCAGTTTATTTACTCTTTATTTCTTATAATAAAATGTATAGGAGTACCTTTAAAACCAAAAGCATCTCTTAATTGGTTTTCTAAATAACGTTTGTATGAATAATGCATAAGGTCTTTATCGTTAACAAAAAGCACAAACGTGGGAGGTTTAACAGAAACTTGAGTCATATAATAAATGCGAAGCTGTTTTCCTCTGTCTGCAGGGGGCTGGTTAATAGACATAGCTTCAATAAGCACGTCATTTAACGTTCCTGTAGATATTCTTAACGCAGAATTTTGTGACACCGTCTGAATCATATCATAAAGCTTGTGCACTCTCTGTCCTGTAAGAGCGGAAATAAACATTTTAGGGGCGTATGGCATATAGCTCAATTCCCGGTCTACGTCCTTTTCAAACTGGCGCATTGTTTTATCATCTTTTTCAATTAAATCCCATTTATTAATTACAACAATGGAAGCTTTGCCACGCTCGTGAGCAATTCCTGCAATTTTTGTGTCTTGGTCCGTAACTTTTTGGGTTGCGTCTACTAATAAAATGCATACGTCTGCACGTTCAACCGCCGCAACCGCTCTTACAATCGAATATTTTTCAATGTTTTCTTTTATTTTGCTTTTACGCCTTATTCCTGCTGTATCTATAAAAACATATTTTTGACCGTCTTTTTCAGCGTAAGTGTCTATAGCGTCTCTTGTTGTTCCGGGAACATCACTTACAATAACACGTTCTTCCCCTAAAATGCGGTTAATTAAAGAAGATTTTCCGGCGTTTGGTTTTCCTATAACAGCAACCTTTATAACCTCGTCTTCATCGGATTCGGCGTTTTCCTCAGGAAAATGCTTAACAACCTCGTCTAACATATCTCCTAGGCCTAAAGCTTGTCCTGCGGAAATTGCTATAGGATCACCAAGACCTAAAGAGTAAAATTCAAAAATGTCAATATTTTGTTTACGCATGTCGTCAACTTTGTTAACAACAAGTACTACAGGTTTATTTGTTCGGCGTAATACATTTGCAACCTGCATATCATTTTCTGTAATGCCTGTTTTAACGTCTACAACGAACATTATAACATCGGCGGTTTCCATTGCAATTTCTGCTTGACTGAACATGTGTTTAAGCATGGAGTCGCTGGAATTCGGTTCAAGACCACCTGTGTCTATTAATGTAAATTTATGGTGCAACCAGTCTGCCTCGGCGTAAATTCTATCTCTTGTTACACCGGGAGTGTCTTCTACTATTGAAACTCGTTCTCCTACAATTCTGTTAAATAATGTGGACTTACCAACATTAGGGCGTCCCACAATTGCTACAATACCTTTAGCCATTAAAAATTCTCCTTACGAACAGCCTTTACGAAATCGCCGCCGTCAATAGGCACAGCTTCCGTTTTTATGTTAAGCTTTTGGCTTAATTCTTTAATTGTTATATCATCAAGAAAAACCGTTTCCCCGGAACGCAAAGCGTTTTGAGGCAGGAGTAATAAATCTCCTAAAGGTTTATCTTTTAATTCATTTATAATATCAGTTCCTGTTAACAAACCTGATACAGTTATATTTTCACCAAAAAATTGATTTTTAACGCAAAAAACCTGTAATTTAAGGGACGGAAGCTTTTCCATTAAAATATTGGATAATTCTTTAATGAGATTATAAGCTCCTTCACCGGTAACAATTGAAATTGTTTTTTTATGAGGTAAAACGTTTAAATGGTCAAGAGCGTCGTAAAACTCTTTTTTAAACATAGCGAGCATTCCAACGCCGTTTTCAATTTGTAAAAAATCTTCGTAATGGGCGTAGGGCGGAATGGGTTCTTCTGCTTTTAAATAAAATTCATCAGCTGCAAAAACAAAGGCACTTTCGTACTCTTCTAAAAATTTTTCCTGCCAACCCTTAATTTGATTTATAATATTTTTACAATCCTCTTTTGTAAAAGGCTTAAGAGGATAAAGCCCCTGGCGGTGCTTTGTTAGCCCCACAGGAACAACCGACAAACTTCTGCCGTATTTAGAAAGAGCTTCAATTGTTTTGTCTAAATGTTCACCGTCGTTTACGCTTTTGCACAAAACAATTTGAAAATGCATTTCTATGTCTTCGTTATAAAAGTACTCTAAAAAGCCAAGAGATTCAGAACCTTTTTTATTATTTAGCATAAACTCCCTTAACTCCGGCTCAATAGCGTGAACTGATATTTTTAACGGAGACAAATTATAAAAAGCTATTCTTTCAGCTTCTTTTTTAGTTAGGTTTGTAAGTGTTACGTAATTGCCTTGTAAAAAAGATAACCTTATGTCATCGTCTTTGAAATATAGGGTTTTGCGCATTTTTTCCGGAAGCTGGTCTATAAAGCAGAAAATGCAATTATTATTACACTTCCTTTGCTTATCCATAAGCCCGGAAGCAAAAATAAGCCCAATATCTTCGTTTTCATATTTTTCAATTTCGTATAATTGTAAAGAATTGCCTTTTTCGATTAATACTTCAACGTACTCGTCAAACATTAAATATCTGTAGTCAAATACGTCTTTAACAGGCATATCGTTAACGGAGATTAAGTAATCTCCTTTTGCAATTCCAAGTTCTTGAGCTATACTGCCATTTTCTATACCTGTTATTTCAATTTTTTTCATATATACTCCTTAATCAATAAAAGTCACTCTTA
>CAZJGG010000017.1:0-49393 GCA_964545475.1 uncultured Eubacteriales bacterium
GAACAGCGGTGAATCGTTTGCTGTTCCTGCTCCAAACCTGTTAATGTTTTGTCAAATTGCTCTACTAATTCCAAATAATACTCTATCTGAACAGTATAGATTGGAAATAGTATAATATATGCAGAGGGGACTAATGTTGTCTCTATTATTGCTCCATCTGTTTGCCAAGAAAGCCTGCGGCTGTTTGGGCAAGCTTACCTTCAACTTCACCCATTTTTTTCTCGTTAGACAAAAAAACGATTGCGCCTAAAACGTCACCTTCGGAAATGATAGGAGTAATTAATTCATGTTTATAACTTTCGCTGTCGTCGTCTTCCAATATAGGAACAAATCCGGTTTCGTTCCTTGTTGCAACAACTGTATTTCTCCCAGAAATTGCTTTTTCAAGTGCCTGAGAGATATGTTTTTCTAAAAATTCTTTTTTCGTTCCGCCGGATACAGCAATTATTTGGTCTTTATCCACAATACAGGTAATATGGCCTGATGATTGCGCCAAGCTTTCTGCGTATTCCTTTGCGAAAGCACCAAGCTCTCCTATTGGTGAATATTTTTTTAAAATAATTTCGCCTTCTCTATCAGTGAATATCTCTAAAGGGTCACCTTCCCTAATACGAAGCGTGCGGCGTATTTCCTTTGGAATTACAACCCTTCCAAGATCGTCTATTCTTCTCACGATACCTGTTGCTTTCAAAAAAATTCCTCCTTATATTGTAATGTATTATCAGCCGTGATACTTAAGCGCTGTAGCAAACAGAATTTTTTTGTTTGACAGGCTCATCCCGATTATGACGATGTAACAATTATTTACATAGTCATTAATGTTTATACTGTTTTAAATCTTTAAAACAATATCACTAATTATTGTATCAGCACTATTATTTGACATTATAAGAATTTCTATGCATTTAAAAAAAATAAAACGGATAAGGCTTACACCTTTCCGTTTAGCTTAACAAATCAAAATATATTAATCATCATTTACTTTATTTTTAGCGCTTGATAAAACTGCTTCCACTGTTATATCTGTTCCGTTTACAACCTCTAAAATACCAAAGTCTATTAGATATTTTATATAAGGCTTATCAGAAGTTTCGTTAATAACCTCGAACCGGGTTACTACTGTACCCATAATATTATCTACAACTTCATAGCGGCATTTGGGGAAAATAAGCAAAAATTCGTCTCCGGATATTCTGGCGAAAACGTCTGTTTGCCTGATAGAATTTGAAATTACCGAAATTAATGTTTTAATGTAATCTTCGCATTCCTTTTGAGTTAATTTATTAAAAATCTCTTCAATACCGTTAATTTTTAAATAACAAACAGTAAAAATTGTATCAAAAGTTTTAAGCTTAGAAATTTCTTCTTCCAAAAATTCACATGCCGCCTGTTTGCTATAAACCCCGGTTTGTTCGTCCAATGATTGGTGTAAAACAATTTTATCGTAATTCATAATATCTGAAATATCAAAACCTGTAGCAATTCTGCAATTATTATTGTTAACCCAAAAACCTTGGGTAATTGTTATTTTAAAATTTTTCCCCATATATTTCAATAAAAAGCTTTTGCTTTCGTTTTGCCCAATTTCTTTGCTATTTATGTCTGAGTAAAGAACCTGTTCTATGAAGCGCTTATCCTCGTGCCCGGCATATTTGCAGTATAAATTATTGTGATAAAGCAATTCGTCATTATTATTTACAACAAAAACAAACGCTGGGATGTTATCCAAAACCCCTTTTACAACCGATAGGGCGTTTTCAGCTGTTGTTATACCATTATCACACACAATATTTCACCTCTTATTAATCAATATTTATTGGGCAATTTGGCACGGCATTTAAAAACAATCCATCTCTATGACCTTTTTCAAACATGATATATCCGCAAGCGCAAACCATTGCAGCGTTATCAGTGCAAAAATAAGTCGGTGGAACTTTAAAGGTATATCCGTTTTTTTGGCACATATTAGAAATACGGCTTCTCAATGCGCTGTTTGAAGAAACGCCCCCGGCAAGGGCAACTCTATTAATATTATATTTTTGGCAAGCAAGCTTTGTTTTCGCCTCTAAAACATCTATAAGGGCTTTTTGAAAAGAAGCAGCAACATCGCTTTTATTCAGCTCTATACCTTGCATTTTTGCCTTATTTAAAGTATTTAATACAGCAGATTTAAGACCGCTGAAAGAAAAATCAAAACTTCCGTCATTAATTAAAGCTTGTGGAAACACAATTGCTTTTTCGTCGCCCTCTTTAGCAATTTTATCAATTATAGGTCCGCCGGGGTAAGGCAGCCCCAAAGCTCTTGCTACTTTATCGTAAGCTTCGCCGCAAGCATCGTCTTTAGTTTGCCCCAAAAGCTTATATTTTCCGTATTCCTGACACAAAACAAGAGAAGTGTGACCGCCTGAAACAACAAGGCATATATAAGGAGGCTTTATAGGCTCTTCTCCCTCTGTTTCCAAATAGTTAGCACAAATATGCGCTTCTATATGGTGCACGCCGATTAAAGGCTTTTTTAAAGCAAAAGAAAGGGCTTTTCCATAAGAAAGCCCCACCAAAAGCGCTCCTACCAGCCCCGGGCCGTAAGTCACGCATATACCGTCAATTTGTTCCTTTTTAATATCTGCTTCAAAAAGCGCTTCTTCAACAATACACCCAATAGCTTCTACGTGTTTTCTTGAGGCAATTTCCGGTACAACACCGCCGTATTTTTGATGTATTTCAATTTGAGATGCAATAACGTTAGATAAAACATGCCGCCCATCTTTAACCACTGCTGCGGAAGTTTCGTCGCAGGAAGTTTCTATTCCAAGTAATATCATTTAAGCGTGTACCTTTCCTTTTCTAAATACATGAACATGAATTAACATTAATACTGCAAATATTCCAACAAAAACGTATTTTAAAGAAAATAAATAGCTTTGAGCAAGAGACATTGTATTTTCAAGCAAATGCCTTGTAGATTCCCAATACTGATTAAACCACCCGCTAGACTTTGACACTATTACAGAAAAATCTATTAAACCCTGCTCTAAAAATGAATAGTCTAGGCTTACAGAACCATCAAGCCTATTGTATGCTACAATAGATATTGCAAGCAAAATAAGCACAAATCCCCATGCTTTAAACATTAAGCAATGAAAACTGGATTCAGAAAGCTTTGGCAGTTTTCTAATTTTTTCCATAACACAATCTTCAAAGTTTACCGGAGCTTCTATAATTTCCATCTCTTTAAAACCATTAACCATTAAAGCGTATGCCTCAAAGTCCTGACGGCAAGCGCTGCAAAGGTTCGTATGCTCTCTAAGTTCTTCTGCCTCTGCTTTTGTTATTATGTTATCCATATATCTCATAAGAAGAGTTTCGGCTTTATTGCAGTCCATAGTTGCCGCCTCCTTTCCCCAATAACGCATCTTTTAACATCTTCCTGCCCCTGAAAATTCTATTTTTAATTTTAGACAAAGGCTCTTCCACAACATCAGAAATTTCCTGATAACTAAGCCCTTTTTCATGGAACAGAACAATAGGTATTTTATACATGTCAGGCAAGTCGTCCACAACTTCTTTAAGACGCTTGTTGTCTTCTTTTTTGAAAAAAACAATTTCCGGCGAAAGTTCGTCTACAGGAATTGACTTATCCAAGCTTTCGGAAGATTCGTATAAAACTTCGTCCAGCGGTATATATTCCTGCTTTTTCTTGCGCCTGTAATCAATGACGTGATTTGTGGCAATTCTCATAACCCATGTGCTGAATTTATATTCCGGGCTATATTTATCCAAATTTTTATAAACTTTTATAAAAACTTCCTGAGCTAAGTCGTTTGCTTCTTCTTTATCGTTTACCATTCGCATTATAACCGAAAAAATAAGGTTTTTATACCGGGAAACAAGCTCAGTAAAAAGCTGTTTATCCTGTTTAATAATTTGGTTAATAAGTTCAAAATCTGTCATATCTTTAATATTATCCGCAGCCATATAATCACCTCTTTTGTTATAACACGACGAACAGTGTTTACTTAAGACTATACGGATTTAATTTATAAAAGTCTGTTACTGCTCTGTAAATAATATTGTTTTTGTTATTCTGTCATACCCTGTTACTGTATTATAAAACACATCTCTTGCATTTTGCAAGAACATTTTTGGGTCTGTAAGTGAAGGGCTAAAATGTGTGAGCCACAATTCCTTAACGCCGCCGGCTTTGGCTATTTCCGCCGCCTCTGAAAATAACATATGCTTATAAGCAATTGCTTTGTCCTTCTTTTCGTCCTCACCGTAAATACCCTCACAAATGAATAAATCTGAACCGGCGACAAAGCTGTCAAGCCCCTCCACCGGGCGAGAATCAGTACAGTAAGATACCTTAATTCCTTTTCTCGGCTCTCCTAATACCATATCCGGAGTATAAACTTTTCCCTCATATTCCACAGTTTCATTTTTTTGAAGCAAATTCCAATATTTTTTTGGGATATTAAGTCTTTGAGCCTTTTCTAAGTTAAATTTGCCTTTTCTGTTAATCCCAATGCTGTAACCCAAGCAAACTGTTCTATGGTGCATAGTATAAGCGGAAATGTTATATTCTCCGATTTTAGCCTCCATTTGAGCGTGTTCTCCAAAATGGCAAACATGTATTTCAAAAGGCAAATCCGAAGCTATTATTAACAGCCCTTTTAAAATTTCATGAAGCCCAAATGGACCTATTATTGTTAACGGCTCTGTCCTGCCGGAATTACCCAATGTTAATAAAAGACCGGGTAAGCCGGAAACATGGTCTGCATGGAAATGGGTTATTAAAATAACATCCAAATTTTTAAAACCCCAACCCAACATCTTCATTGTTATCTGTGTACCTTCGCCGCAATCTATTAATAGCATTTTTCCGTTTAGCCTTAATAATAATGATGTTAAAAAGCGGTTTGGCAATGGCATCATGCCGCCTGTACCCAAAAGCGCAACATCAAGCATAAAAATCACTTCTATTTCTATAATTTATTATAATCTATTCAATACACGGCGCTTCCAATGAAATGCGCCCTAATTTTCCTGCTCTAAATTCGTCTGTTAACGTTATGGACGTTCTCTCTAAATTTATTTCTCCGCCTTTTAATAAAAAACCTCGGCTTCTGCCAATATCTTCAAGAATTTGGTCTGGAGTTTTTTCATTTACGTCTATTTTATATTTTTCACACAAACACTCTGGTTTAATTGCGGTAAGTTTTTCTATAAGCTTCAAACTCAAAGTGTGTATATCCATTATTTTATCATTAATAGCTCCTGTAAGAGCAAGGTTTAACCCAACTTCCATGTCCTCAAATTTAGGCCACAAAATACCGGGAGTGTCTAAAAGCCAAAAATCTTTTTTTATTTTAAACCACTGCTTACCACGAGTAACACCAGGCTTATCCTGAGCTTTAGCAGAGGATTTCCCAACAATTCTATTTATTAAGGTAGACTTGCCAACGTTGGGTATACCAACGACCATAGCTTTTATTGGCGCAAATAACCTGCCTTTAGCTTTTAAGCTTTCAAGCCTTTCTTTCATTACTTCCTTTGAAACGCTTAAAAGCCCGTTTACGCCCTCGCCTGTTACAGAATTTAATAATATTACATTTATTCCCAATTCTTTATAATATGAAACCCAATTTTCTGTAATTTGCGTGTCCGCAAGGTCTGATTTATTTAATAATATAATTCGCTTTTTTTGCTTGCAAAGCGATTCAATATCCGGGTTTTTGCTAGAATAGGGTATTCTTGCGTCCAAAAGCTCTACAACAATATCAACAAGGCTTATACTTTCCACAAGCATTCTCTTTGTTTTTGTCATATGCCCTGGGTACCATTGAATATCCATAAATCTCACTGCTTTCTTGTAAAAAAGCCTTGAAAATGTATATTTTCAAGGCTTGCGCCGTTATTATTCGGCTTTTTCTTTGTTCTTTTTAACAATTGCTTCTTTAACTTTAGCCGCTTTACCAATTCTATCGCGAAGATAGAAAAGTTTAGCTCTGCGAACGATACCACGACGTACAACTTCAATTTTTTCAATACGTGGAGAATGTATAGGCCATGTTTTTTCAACACCTACACCGTAAGAAATTCTTCTCACTGTAAATGTTTCACGGCATCCGCCGTTTTGCCTTTTAGTAACGATTCCCTCGAACATCTGAATTCTTTCTCTAGTTCCTTCAATAACTTTTGCGAAAACACGAATTGTATCGCCCACGTTAAAACTGGTTATTTCGCTTTTAAGCTGTTCGTTTTCAATTTCTCTAATAATTGAGTTCATTAAAACTCCTCCTTCCCTAAAGGCGCTCAATAATACATTTCCCGTAGCAGCGGAACACCCTTTCTCACAAAACCGAATTATATCATATCCATACACATAATGCAACTATTATACAAAAATTTACTACGTTTCAAGCAAAAAAGTTTGAAAAGTCATTGTACATTTTATTGAGTTGCCGTATACTTGATCCAATGAAGAAAATAATGATTATCTCTTAACTTTGTACATGGAAACAAGAATTGAGATTATAAATATAATAGGAAGGTGAAAATTACGAATTGCTTAATAAATCAAGCAAATGATATTTTATACGGTCAATCATTTAAATATGCTTTTTGTGGAGGATTTGCTATTGATTTATTTTTGGGATATGATAGCCGTGTGCATGGTGATATTGATATTCATGCATATTGGAACGACCGCAATAAAATCATTGAGTTTATGAAGTCAAACGATTTTGAAGTGTACGAGATGTTAGGCGGAGGAAAAGCATTTCACATAACTGATATAAATAATCAAAAATGTGTGAAGCGAAATATTTTCTGCATTAAAGATGACTGTGAGCTTGTTAAATTAACTTCTGCTGAACAAGAAGGTGTATTCTGGATTGATTTTAACCATGTGGGACAAACAAAACTAAATTTTATAGAGTTTCTATTCAATCATAAAAGCGAAATTGATTTTTTATATGCTCGCAATGAAAGCATCACAAGACCTTTAAATAAAGCAATACTATATAATGGTAATATTCCGTATTTAGCACCTGAAATTTGCCTGCTGTATAAATCAACTGATACAGAGAGAGCATTCTATCAGCAAGATTATGAACTTACCATGTTAACAATGAATTCCGAACAAAAAGAGTGGCTAACAAATTCTTTAAACATTATGTTTCCTAAAGGACATAAATGGAACTAACCCCATAATAATTTGGCGTGAGTTCGACGAAGTCTAAAAGCCGCTTTAGCGGCTTTTTTGCGGAGCAATTCTCATGTTATGAGCGTCAATTTACGGCGGTATTTTAAAACAAAACTATATATTAAAACAATAGCATAAATAAACTAACTTTTTTCTAAATCCAAGTTTTTCTGCTGTGTTAGCAGACGCAACATTTTTAGCAGAACATTCCCAAAATGGAGTCTTACCTCTTAAAAGTATTTCATCAACAACAGCACAAGCGGCAGAATAGTCAAAGCCATTTCTACGGTAATCAGATAATGTTTCTATTCCAATTTCATAATAGCTATTTGAAATAAAGCTACTATAACTTAATGAAACAGCTATATTATTTTCAATACAACAATATCCAATTCCGGATGAAAGAAATTCATCAATAGAATACCAATATTGGTTTACAGTATCCTTAATAAGATCAACATTAACACTTGAAGATAACAATTCCTTGTTAACTGCATATACCTTTTTTCTCACTTCATTACTACTATTTTCCATATTGCAGCTATCAAACTTATAAAGATTCTGTTCGAACTGATGAGGGTGTTTTGTAGAAATTAATTCAGCAAAAGAGTTGTTTAATGTTTCGCAAATACAGTTCACTTCAAATTGTGTATGACTCTGTTTCAATAAAAAAGGTATTATAAATTCATCAACAAACGGTACAAAGTTTTTAGTAAAGCTATCTGAAAGAATATGACCAATAACTCCAAACCCAGCAATACCCTTAGACCATACCAATGATGTTAAAGGATTGTTTTTATCATCTACAAAAATTTTACCAGGGCTATATCCATCAATAACAGCTAAAAAAGCGTTACTGCTAATTTCTCGGTCGACTAAGTGCTTTATTTTGTCATAATCCTCTTTAGCCAACTCATACATAGGTGAATCATCCTTTCTCTCTTTTGACACATGGATTTCATTTGTTTGCCTTTACTGTTAACTCCAAACCCTTAAATCTGTGGAGTTAAGTCAACTCTAACGGCTTCTTTAAATCTCAAAAAAGGGTAAGGGTTTATAGGAAAATTTTTACCATGTTTAGAGGAGTCAACCGTCATTCTTATATGCAAAAATACAAAGTTCTTGCTTTCCCTATCGTTTCCGGAACAACCCATTTGCCCAATAATTTGCCCGGCGTTAACATGCGCTCCTTTTACTATGTTTTCTGCAAACTTATCAAGCCTTGAATATGTAAAAGTAATGCCTTTTTCGGTGCTAATCCGTACAGTGTAACCTATTAAATCGTCAAAATAAGCATCTTTAACAATACCACTGCTAATACTTGTTATTGGTATGCGCCCGGGGATATTTTCCCTGTCCACAATATCCGTTCCCTCGCTTACTTTCGCTTTATCGTTTCGTGTGGTTTTACCCCAAGTATCGCCAAACATAAAGCTTGGGCTTGCATCAAGGTCGTATCCTCGTGGTATTGGGAAATAAACAAAATCCGTTAAAATATCATTTAACATTTTGTTGTACCCATTAAATTCGTTTTTATTAAACTCTTTTTTCAGTGTGTCATAGTTTTTTATAAGTATTTGTTCAATTTCAGCCGCTGTTGGGGAAACTGCTTTAGTTGGGAAGAAGTTGTTATACATACAGTAAAGTGTTAGCGTTTCCGTAAAATCCACTGAATATTTATCGGAAATAAGCTTAATATCGGTCATAGCCATGTTGGGTACTTGAAAAGCAGATACATCTTTTGAAGATATGCTTACATGCCGTTTTTTTATAAATAAATTGTCCCTTATTAAAACTATTAAAACTATTAAAATTACTAAAGCCGCAGCGTTTATAAACAAAAATTCCGCTTGTTTTATTTTTTTTGAGCCTATAAATGGTTTTTTTGAATATCTTCTTCTCGTGCGGCGAGAGCGGGAACGCATAGAAAACCCCTCCAGAATAATATCGGTTACATTTTATTCATGGAGAGGCAAAAATATTCAATAAAGTTAATAAATCAATTAAATCTCGGCGCAGTTTATTGCGTTAAGGCTCTTAGCACAAATAGTCTGTTATCTCTTTAGGAAGCTCATTACTTTTATAGTTTATGCCGACAATAAAATCGACAGAATTTTCTTCGGAGAGCTTTTCAAGCCTTTTAACAAGGGAAACTAAATCCTCGTTATTAATGCTTTCAACGATTTTTGTAAGACCGTCTATATAAATTTCCTTAATGTCTGAATCTTGAGACAAAATGCCGCACAGGAAACCAATAAATTCCCCATAGTTTGATAACGTGAAACCTTGTGCTTCAACAAAGCGTACATCATGCTGCAAGTCGTAAATATGCCGTCTGTCTTTTTCAATATAAACTAAATGACCGTCTGTTGTTTTTGCTGCGCTGTTAGCCATTTCTATAATCTGTTTGGTTTTACCTTGACCCTTTTCTCCTGCTATAAAACGAATCATGTTAATCTCCTCCTAAATAGAAATTATACCATCTTAAGTATATGTTCTTTATTGATAAGCTAAACCCTTTTAATAAATAAGTATTTATTAATTTTTATAAATATTTGCCAAAATAAATTAAAATAATTATAACATGTGTTTAAATTAAATGTCTGTTTTACTTTTTTATATTACATAATTTATTATAACCTAAAAAAGCGATAATTTCAAGTTAAATTTGTACTATTAATTTTATAGTTTCAAATAGTTTTATTGACAAACAGCACACAAACGACATATAATAAAACTGATGATTTTTAAAAAAAGTACTACAAAAGAAACCCTGTTTTAGGCTTTTTTAGCCTTTTGACTTTTAGTAATAACCCATTAATTAGAAATATCTTCTTACAGCATTTTATAAGAGCCTGTTTAAAGATCGCTTTTAGTGGATTTTTGCGCAAATTTTTTAATTACAAGAAAGAGGTGAACGTTCATACTAGGGCGTTTATCAGCTCTTGAAAAGGGGCTCAACCCAACGCCTATCTCTGGTATTATTTAGGTAGAGCAATTTCACAAATTGCTATGTCGCCCAGCTTGCTGAATGCTATCACAAAGACGACATAATGAATACGGAAACAAAAGTTGTTACGGCTTGATATTGATAAACCCAGAAATTTAGCAAAAAGCGTAACAGTTGAATAGTGGCAACCTTTAAAACCCCATTTTACCAGTTTTTTGAGGTCGCCTAGTATTGGTAGGTGTTACTATTAAAAATTATATCGTATTATTTTTTAAGGTACCAAAAACATGGAGGAAACAAATGATTAAAATTATAGACTATAAAGCGGGTAACGCCCCCAGCGTATTGTCTGCGGTAAACCAACTTGGTTTTAACGCACAGCTTGTTAGTACAGCTGAAGACTTAAAAGGTGCAACTCACATAATTTTGCCCGGCGTAGGTTCTGCAGGAGCAACGATGAAATCTTTAAAAGAACTAAATATAATTAACGCCCTTGAAAAAGCGGTGCTTAAAGATAAAGTTAAGTTCTTAGGAGTTTGCGTAGGTCTGCAAATACTTTTTACTCACAGCGAAGAAGAAAACGCCGACTGCTTAAACTGGCTTTCCGGCAAAGTTTATAAGTTTGATACAAAAGATGTGAAAGTTCCTCAAATGGGATGGAACAAAGTATGTTTTGTTAAAGACACGGATTTTTTAAAAAAAGGCGGTGAGGATTTCTTTTATTACGTAAACTCCTATTACGTAAAGCCCGACGACGAAAGCATTATATGGGGTAAAACCAATTATGGCGAGGATTTTACAGCGGCAATAAATAAAGATAATATTTACGGAACACAGTTTCATATAGAGAAAAGCGGGAATGCCGGATTAGAGCTTCTTGAGCTGTTTTTACGGCAACCAGCTAAAGTAGGGAGATAGGTATGCTGACAAAAAGATTAATCGCCTGTTTCGACATTGTTAACGGAATGGTGACAAAAGCTCAAAAATTTCAGGATAATATAGAGGTTGCCTCTGCTGAGGAACTTGCAGAAAAGGTATATTCTGAACAAATTGATGAGCTGATATTTTACGACATTAAGGCGAGTGCTGAAAAACGTAAAATTGATATTGAAACTGTAAAAAAAGTTGCTTCCCGGGTTTTCATCCCCTTTACCGTTGGCGGTGGTGTTAAAACCATTGAAGATATGTATGAGGTTTTAAAAGCAGGGGCAGAAAAAATAAGTGTAGACTCTATGGCGGTTAGAAACCCCAAAATTATAACAGAAGGCGCAAAAGCTTTCGGCTCTCAATGTATCGTATTGTCTACACAGGTTATGAAAGTTGAAAAAAGCCCCAAAATCCCTAGTGGTTATGAGGTTTATATCGACGGGGCAAGGCTTGCAACAGGCAAAGATGCCATTGAGTGGATAAAACAAGGGCAAGAACTTGGCGCAGGGGAAATTTGTGTAAACTCCATAGATAACGACGGCACATGCGCCGGGTATGACCTTGACATTACAGGGCTTGCCGCTAAAGCTGTTACAGTGCCTGTTATTGCTTCCGGCGGTGCAGGAACTCCTGAACATTTAAAAGACCTTTTTACAAAAACCTCAGCGCAAGCAGCAATTATTTCAAGTATGCTTTATTCCCCAAGGCTCGAAAGAAATTATAAAGTCAGCGAGCTTAAAAAATATTTATTGGAACATAATGTACACGTTAGACCAATGAGGTAGTTTTATGGTTTAAAAGCACACCTCTATGTGCGCCTTAATTTAAATAAAATACCGAACCCCCTTGCCGGTAGGAAAGAGGGTTCGGTATTTTATTTAATATTTTCTTTTAAGTCTCAACCGCCGCAAACTTCACGAATCCAAGGTTCGCTGTCGGAGTTTACTTCAAAGTCAATTTTCCAATTTCCGTTAATACGTTTTAAGTGAAGCAAAGTTAAGTTAAGGCACTTGTCCTCTAGGCTTTTGCCTGTGGCAGGACCAAATTTGCTAAATCCAAGATTTTCCCCTTTATATCGCAAGCGGCGGAAAATTTTATAATAGTCGTCACTAACTTTATAAACAATAATGTTTTCAATGTCTGCTTTTAAATTCGGGAAAGCAGCGGTAAAATCTATAACTTGGCGAACATATTCATCAGAGGAATTGAACTGTATGCGGTTTTGTTTATAGTACTCAACATCCTCTGTGTAAAAGTCGTAAATCATACCAAACATTTTATAATCGTAAATAAGCCCTGTAAGCGCCCGTATAAAAACACGGGCATCTTCTTTGCCTTTAATTTCTAAGTTGTAAACTATGTTTGTAAGCTCGTCAACCTTATCCATAAATATATCTGATAACATTTGTAAGCCTCCTTTCTATTCTTCTGTGGCTGTTGGTTCTTCAATAATAATGTCCGGCGTAAGCGTTTCGGTAATAGCGTCGGAGCTTTCAATTACCCATTCATCAATTATACGCCAGCGCCCCTCAACTTTTTCTACACGGCATTCGCAAATGGAAACGCAAACTTTGCCTTCTCTCATAAGAGTTTTGCCAGTGGGAGGGCCAAATTTGCTGTAACCTTTGTTCGTAGCGTTAAAACGGGTTGTTTGACCGAAGCTGTATCCGTTTTCTTCGTCTCCCTCTACAAAAATATCTACAAATTCGCAAATTCTGTCGGGAAAAGAATGCATAAAACCTAAAGTTCCGGCAACAACGCAGTCTGCGCCAACGCTTACGCTTCCTCCGCCGCCGTAACAAGTTGTTGCATCGCAATAAAACTTATGTATCGCACCGGGGCATTTATATTGCCAAATCCAACGGGTGTAATTTTCAAAAAGCTCCGCAAGCTCCTCGGAAAGCTCCAAACGGCATTGATTGACAAATTCCTCAATTTTGCGCCGTGCTTCAACTTGATCTGTTATTGTCATTTCAATCATATTATAAACTTCCTTTCACTAGAGGTTGTCTAAGAGCCTGTTCAAAGTCTCGCTTTTAGAGGATTTTCGAGCAAATTTTTTGAAATGCAAGGAAGTGGCGAACGTTCATACTTGAAGAAGTATGGGCGTTTGCCGCTGACACAGCAATTCAGAAAATTTGACGAAAAGACACTAAAATGGAGACTTTGAACAGACTCTAAAATCAGTTATTACCCAAAACACGTTGGTAAGCTACATTGCTTCTCATGCTTGCTTCTTTGGCTACACGCCATTTACCTCCGACAAATTCAATCCAACATTGGCACATTTCAAGGTCTTCATAAGGCAAATATTCCAAGTCTCCCCCTGCGCCGTTTGGACCAATGCCATCTCTTGCAGAAGCCTCTGCCCAAACAACTTGCCCAAAGCGAAAGCCGTCTTTTGGGTTACCTGTGCAGTGAATTTCCTCAAAAATAAGAGTCATATCCGGGGTTCTTGCAAGGGCACGGAGAGTATCAAGCACAACATGGTCAGAACCCTCTAAATTGTCGCCACCGTCTCGAAGCTCCATTAAATCGTCATAATAAAAGTCGTAAACTCTGCCCACTTGTTTGTGTTTCCAAATAAGCATTGTGTATGCTTCAAATAAATCCGCAATATCCTGGGGAGTTTCGTATTTGCAGTTTGTAATAACGTCTTCATAACGTTTTCTTTCCGCTAATATTTCATCCGTATTCATTTCTGTTATTTTCATACCCCAGCACCTCCGTCCGTACATTTCGCTTTTATTTCGTCTATGCTGTACATAGCAAATTCTTTAACAATTTGCCATCTGCCGTTAATTAATTCAACAGTTGCCATACTCATTGCAATGCTGGCATCCGGGTCTAACTTTTTATTTGTAGCAGGTCCATATATGCTGTATGTTTTGTTTGTGCCGCTCATTGCGTAATAACGCCAAAGCTTGTAGCCGTCACCTTTTTTAACAGCAAATATGTCACGCATTTCAATTTGCATATCCGGAAAAGCGGAAGTAAGCTTTAATGTGTCTTTCATCATTTCGTGAGGACCTTTAAGTAAAACTCCGTTTTCCCGATAAATCTTTACATCGTCATTGTAAATGTCGTATATGCTCCCAAGCCATTTATAATTAAATATAAGCTCTGTGTAAAGGCGGAAATATTCCGCAAGGCTTTGTTCGTCTGTAATCTCTAAAGCCTTTATTGCTTGCTCTGTCGCCATCATGCTGTCGTAAATTTCGTCTGCTCTGTATTTAGCCATAAAATCCTCCTCTTAAACCCTATATCCCAAAAGCTTTGGTAAAAACAACGTAAGCTCGGGGCAATAAGTTATTACTAAAAGTGCGCCTACCATTATGGCAATCCACGGCCATATCGTCTTTGTTAAAGTATCCAGCTTGACTTTTCCTATCATACTTGCCATGAAAAGGTTAGCACCCAAAGGAGGCGTAACAAATCCTATTGCAAGGTTTACAATTGTGATAATACCGAAATGAACCGGGCTTATGCCAACCATTGTAACTATAGGAAGCAAAATTGGTGTCATTAATATAATTGAAGCGTTGGTTTCCATAAATGTACCCATAAAAAGGTATAAAACGTTAATAAACAAAAGAAGAATGATTTTGTTTGATGTTATGGAAAGAACGGTGTTAGCAACCATTGTAGGCACGTTTGCAAGGGAAAGTATGCTTCCGAAGCCGCTTGACATGCTTATAATAAACATAACAGGCGCAGATACCACAAGGGAATGAACAGCTAGGTAAGGAAGCACTGAAAGCTTTTGCTCCTTATAAATAAAGCAAGAAACTATAACGCCTACAACACAGCCTAAAGCCGCAGATTCTGTAGGAGTTACAAAACCAGAGTAAATACCGCCTAAAATTATAACAGGCACTAAAAGCGCAGGAATTGCGTCTATAAGAATTGCAGTTATTTCTTTAGCAGTATAAATCTTTTTCTCCGCAGGTTTGTAGCCTCGTTTTTTGGAAGATATGTAACAGTAAACGCAAAGAGCGATACCAACAACAACTCCGGCTGGTATGCCTGCTGTAAACATAGAGGTTATGGAAACCCCTGCCGTAACGGCATAAACAACCATACAAATACTTGGAGGAATCATTGTGCCTATTGTACCAGATGTCGCAACCATTGATGTTGCGTAAGCTCTGTCGTAGCCTGCATTTACCATTTCCGGAATCATAAGCATACCGATTGCCGCAACGGTTGCTGAACCTGTGCCGGAAATTGCGGCAAAAATCATACAAGCAATAATTGCAACAATGCCTATACCCCCGGTTACGTTACCGAAAGTTATTTTTGCAACGTTAACTAAACGGCGGGAAATGCCACCTCTTGCCATAATGTCTCCGGCAAATGTAAATAAAGGGCAGGCAACAAGAAGATAAGAGTTAAACCCATTTGTTGCAACTTTTGTAAAGCTTGCTAAAGAAATTGTGCCGTAAAGCTCCGAAGAGGCAAGGGAAGCTGCCCCAAGCCCAATAGCTATAGGCGCTCCTAAAAGGATTAAAATAACAAATGTTATAAATAGCAGTGCCAGCATTTTTAAGCCCCTCCTTTCCTCTTCTTATAAGTTTCAGCTTCTTTCATAAGCTCTTCAGTTACGCTAAGACGTAAATCCGCTTTAACGTCTTCAGGATAACAAAAAGTATCAATTGCGCCGGAATAATTACCGTCTAAGTCTATAAATATTTCCCAGGAAGCATTAAAACGCCTTATTTTGTAAATTAGGTTTTGAACAATTCGCAAAATTGCAATGCTGTATCCAATAGGCGCAGCCATAAACATCCAGTTTTCGCTAATTCTTATGGATGAAGCTTTGCTTCCCAGCGTTATAATTTTTTCAGAATTCATAATAGAACCTCTTAAAAGAACAATAAGTACTATTAAAAACACTACCTGAACCAGCACTAAAAGAATCCTTTGTGCTTTTTCCGGAAGATTTCTTGTAACCGCATTAATTGTAATATGGGAATTCATACGGACGCCGTACGCAATACCTATATAACACACCCAAACGTATAAAAACCTTGAAATTTCCTCTCCCCATTGCAGACCACCTTGGAAAACGTTTCTTAATGTAATTTGCACAACAATAAGCCCGAGCATTGCGAAGAAAAGAATTGCGCCAAAAAGCGCTTCAAAGTTAATGTCTATCCATCTGATTACTTTTCTCAAAACTATGCCCCCTTTCTAAGATAGACGGCCGTAAAGACCGACCGCCTGCATTATTACTATAATATTGATTACGTATTCATTTATGCTTTAAAAAACTAATTACGTGCAGCCTCTACAAAACCTTGAACCTTGTCATAAGTTTCTTGTCCGCAAAGTTCAATAATACCTTTAGATGTTGCAGGAGACATTTTTTCTTTCATTTGTGCTTTAAGTTCGTCGGAAGCATATTCAACTTTCATGCCGTATTCTGTTTCAAAGTTTTTAATCAAGTCGTTAAGTTGTTCTTGGTATGCTGTTTTATGGAATTCGTATGAAGCGTTTACAGCATCTTTAATGATTTTCTTGTCTGTTTCGTTAACTGTGTCAAACCATGCTGTGCTGGCAAGTAATACGTCCATAGAGAACACGTGGTCAGTCATTGTTAAGTTATTTTGAACTTCAAAGAAAGAGAAGTCGTTAATTGTTGGTATGCCGCCCTCTTGTCCGTCGATAAGTTTTTGCTGCATAGAAACGAATAATTCGTTCCAGTCTACTGATGTTGGAACTGCGCCTACAGAAGACCATGCATCAGCTTGAATTGTGCTGTAGCTACGAAGCGTAAGCCCTTTAAGGTCTTCAAATTTAGTAACAGGGCGTTTGCTGTTTGTAAGCTCTCTAAAGCCTAAAGCGTAATATGTAAGCCCTTCCATATTAATTGAACGCCAAGATTGGTTAATAAATTCTCCGCCTTCGCCTTCAAGGAATCTGTGTGCATGTGCTAAGTCGTCAAACATGTAGTACTGGTCAAGAGTTGCAAGCTCTACAACTTGTGTTTCATAAGCAACAGGGTTTGTTGTCCACATTGCAATGTCGCCCTCTTGAATCATTTCGTAAACGGAAGTGTAAGAGCCTAAAGAACCGCTGTAATAAATTTCCGCTTTAATGCGTCCGTCAGTAGATTTGCCCAAAGTTTCTGCAAATAATGCAAGAGCTTGCCCTGTAATGGATTTTTCAGTACAGTCTGTTGAAACTTTTAATACCATGCTTTCTCCGCCGCCCTCAGAGCTTGCGCTTTCGGTGCTTGTGTTACCGCCGCTTGCTGGCTGGCTTGCTCCTCCGCTGCAGGCTGTAAGCACCAGCATAAGAGATGTCAATAACAATGCTAATTTCTTCATTAAAAATACCTCCCATTTTTATTATATATTATTTGAACGTGCGCAACCGTATAGCCGCCGATTCCGCATGTGCCATCATACCTTCTTCTGTAGACTGGCGTACTACAATGTTGCTTAAAAGTTCCATTGCCCCTTGGTCAACCCATTGATGAGTTATCCATTTAACAAAAGCCCCAACCCAAAGACCGCCGGTGTATCTTGCTGCACGAGCTGTAGGAAGAGTATGGTTTGTTCCGGAAACTTTGTCTGCAAAAACTTCTGCGGTTTTTTCTCCTAAAAACGCTGAACCGTAATTATGTAAGCTTGAAAGCAATGAATGAGGATAAAGAGTGTGTATTTCTAAATGCTCCGGTGCCCATTCGTCTGCCAAAACACAAGCTTCTTCAAGAGAGTCTACAAGGCAAACTTCACCATGGTTTTCCCAGGAAATTGAAGCTGTATCTGCTGTTGCAAGCACTGTAAGTTGTCTTTCAACTTCTTTTATAGTCTCTTCACCTATTTTACGGTCGGTTGTAATAAGCATTCCTCTTGCGTTAGGGTCATGTTCAAGCTGCCCCAGTAAGTCCGCCGCCAAAATGTCCGGCTTTGCTGTTTCGTCTGCTATAATTAAAATTTCGCTTGGTCCCGCCTGTAAATCAAGCCCTACAATGCCGTTAACTTGTCTTTTCGCTTCTGTAACCCATTTATTTCCAGGTCCTACAATTTTGTCAATTGGTTTAATTGTTTCTGTGCCGTATGCCATTGCCGCAATTGCTTGAACGCCACCTACGCAGTACATTTCATCAACGCCGGAAATTTGCGCCGCATATAAAACTGCAGGGTGAACTTTGCCGTCTGCTCTTGGTGGGGTGCAGGCAATAACTCTGGGAACACCTGCAACTTTTGCCGGGATAATAAGCATTTGCGCCGCAGAAAGAATTGGATAACGCCCTCCGGGGATATAACAACCTACTGCATTTAAAGGAACAATTCTATGCCCCATATGTATGCCCGGTGTAAATTCTTTTTCAAATTCTGAAAGAGATTCTCTCTGTGCCTTTGCAAAATTACGAACTTGGTTAACACCAAACTTAATGTCTTCCTTTAATGTAAGAGGAACTTTCTTTTCGGCTTCGTAAAAATCCTCCTCTGTAATTTGAAGCTTAGAAAGCTCAACTTTGTCAAATTGTTTGGTCATGTCGAACAGTACCTTGTCTCCGTTTGCTCTAACATTTTGAATCATAGAAGCCACAGATTCCTGTAAATTAAGCACATCTTGCTGGCTTACAGGCTTTGCCTGCCTTAAATACTCACGCATATTAAAACCCCCTAAGTAATTAGTTAATGGCACAGCTATTTTATTAAATAAATATGAATGCTGGTGCCTAATATTTGTTTTATATTGTAAATATATCATATTTATATTTCCCATGTCAACACAAATTTGATAATGTTGTATATTTTTTGCGTGTTGTTCGGTAATATCAAATTTTTATTGATGTTTTATTTAAGTCATGGTATTATGGAATTCATAAAATAGAACAGAGGAAGGAATTTGGGTATGACCGAAAAAAAAGGAGGCAAAACAATTCAGTCTGTTCAGCGAGCTATAGACATATTGGAACTTTTTAATAATCAGGATAATGAACTTTCGCTGGCAGAAATATGCAAGGCTGTAGAACTTAACAAAAGCACTGCATATGGAATAATACAGACACTTTTTATTAACGAATATTTAGATAAAAGCCCGGGTAACGGAAAATATTTATTAGGCAAGGCTCTTTTGTCAAAGGCAAGCCTTGATTATACTCTTTTAACAAGCAGGCTTTCAGAGTTAGGCGAGCCTTATATGCGTGAATGTGTTGATGAGTTTCATTTCACGTGCAGTTTGTTTGCATATTACAGGTTTAAGCTTACATGCCTTAACATGCTTACACCAAGCACAGCATATGGGGTAGTTCCGCCGTTTTCCGGAAAAAGCCTTGCTTTTCATTCCGCCGCATCCGGTAAGCTTGTGCTTTCCTGCTGGAAAAACAAAGAGATTGACTCTTACATAGAGCATAACACACTTGCAAAATATACTGAGAAAACAATAACAGAACCAGAGGACTTAAAAAAACATCTTAAATTAATAAGAGAACAGGGGTTTGCTGTAGAGGATGACGAAATTCAGGTAGGCATTTATTCCATTGCCGCACCTATAATGCGCAAAGGCAATCTTGTAGGCACATTAAGCCTTACGGGCAGTACTGAAGCTATAAAAAAAGAAACATCCGACATTGCCGTATATTTATCAGAAGCTACAAAAAAAATATCTGAACAATTATAAGAACCTGTATTCAATAATGGGTTACCCGAATTTGAAACAGCGATTTTTCGCCATTCGCGGCGCGGCGGCGAAGGCATAATAGAGCTAATTATGGCAAGCCGCCGCAACAAAGAATGGCGGAATAATCGCTTTCAAAGGCGGGTAACAGCTTATTGAATACAGGTTCTAAAAAATGGGGGGTAAATACAGTGCCAGAAAAAGACATTTTACACGGATGTGTTGTAAATTTTCGTATTGTTTGGGGAGATAAGCAAGCAAATTTGCGCCGTATAAAAGGTTATATTGAAGCGGCGGCAAAAAGCGGAGCAGAGCTTATTGTTTTTCCGGAAATGTGCTTGCAAGGCTATTCCGATGATAAAGCCGCCGGTGATAAGGCAAGTAAAATGCATAATAAAGAGGCAGAAACTGTTCCGGGTGCATCTTCTCTGGAAATAGGAGAAATCACTAAGAAGTACGGAGTTTACGCCGTTTGGGGAATGGCAGAGCGAGATACTTTTAACCATGAAGTTATTTATAATTCTGCGGTAGTTTGTGGTCCTGAAGGAGTTATTGGCTCTTACAGAAAAATCCATGTTGCAGGGGACGAATGGAATTGGGCTTCTGCCGGTGATAAACCGTTTATGTTTGAAACCCCTTGGGGAAAAATTGGCATTGGAATATGTTACGACAATTATCATTTCCCGGAACTTTCCCGTTTTTATGCATCTCAGGGCTGCCGAGTTTTGTTAAACCCAACTGCTGTCTGCGCCTTAACCCCGGAATCATGGGAAAACGGTTATAAAATGTTCTTAAAATATATTGTTGCCACAAGCGGTATTTTTGTTTTAAGCTCAAATATTACTGGCAAAGAGGTTTTAAGCGCAGAAAGCGGAGGAAGCGCCGATATTGAACATACAATTTCCCCAATGCGCTTTGCCGGGGGAAGCGTTATAATTGGCCCCGGTGTTAATAAGCAGGAAATTCACCAAACTCACGTTTACGCCGGAGGGTTCGACATTGACGAATGCGGCATGTTTTCCGCCGTTATAGATTTGTCTCTGGGGGAACGCAGAATTTATCAAGTTAACCCCATGACAGGCAGGTCGGATTATCGACCGGAACTTTACGCCAAATGGTGGGGGAAATAGGGGCGCACATAGATCCGAGAGCGACAGCCCCTATAAAAGACATGACAAAAACGGGCAAGCAAAATGCAAGCCCGTTTTATAGTATCCATTATTTTCTTAATATTTTCCCGTCTACCATAATGAATTTAATGTTAAAATCATTATCAAAAGCGATTAAGTCCGCTTTTTTATTTTTGCTAATACTGCCTTTGCGGTCATAAATATTTAATGCTTTGGCAGGGTTTTGGGTTGCCATTTTAACCGCATCAAACAAAGAAACGTTTACAGCGTTAACAAGGTTTTTAACTGCATCAATAATTGAAAGGGTGCTACCGGCTAAAGCGCCGGATTGTGTTCTGCAAACACTGTTTTTAACATTAACCGGAAGTTCTCCCAGCATATATTCTCCGTCGGAAAGCCCACCTGCCATCATACAGTCCGTTATTAAAACAACCTTGTTTACCCCTTTAACTTTAATCAAAATACGGATTGCCGGGGTACAAACGTGAACAAGGTCTGCTATAAGTTCTGCGTATATATTTTCGTTATCCATAATTGCGCCAACAAGCCCTGGTTCTCTGTGGTTTAAAGGGCTCATTGCGTTATAAGTGTGTATGCCTGCTGTTGCCCCCGATTCCACAGCCTTTATGGCTTCCTGATAGGTTGCGTTGGAATGACCTAACCGAACGTTTATGCCGTGGTTTCTCAAATAGGCAATAACTTGGCTTGCATTTGGAAGCTCCGGCGCAATGGCAAAAGAGCATATAGCCTCTTTATAAGGCTCAACAAGCTCCTTAATTTCAGCTAAATCAACGCTTCTAATATATTCCTCCGGGTGTGCGCCTTTATAAGCAGGGTTAATATATGGTCCTTCGATAAATGCACCTAAAATCTTTGCCCCGGAAACTCCTTTAGCCATTGCAGATTTAACGGCATCAAGAGCATTTTTTGTTTTCTCAAGGCTCGTTGTAACAGTTGTTGGGCAAAAAGAAGTAACACCCTCATTAACCTTAAATTTGGAAATAGAGTCAAGGGCTTCATATGTTGCATCCATAGTGTCGTGCATAATTCCGCCGTGAACGTGAATGTCAATAAACCCCGGCGTTAAAGTCAGGTTATCAAGAAAAACATCCTCACAGCCGCTTTCGTCGTTCATAATGGATTTAATATAGCCGTCCTCAACAATTATAAATCCATCATCTAAAATCCTGTCTTCAAGAAAAATGTTTTGTGCGTGAATTTTATATTTCATATAGCTTTCCTCATTTCGGTAATTATTCGTCGTACCCTAGAGCCGCATCAATAATCATTTCTTTAAGCATTTGTTTATCATATTTGCCGGGTTCAAGTTCAATTTCTAAATCTTCAAGTTCGTCATATTCCTGAGCATAACACACGGAAAACACCGTGGCTAAATCCCCTTCAAAAAGGATTTCACCCTCTATATCCCAGCAATCGTCACTTTTATCAATTGATATAATATTAACCTCTGAAATTTGTACCATAAATATCCACCTCTTATTGTGTTTTTCAAATTATTATATATATGCTTTGTAGTTAAAAATAATATACTTATATTTTATATGAAATTCCGCAAAATGCAATACAAAAAATAAAACTGTTGCACTTATTTAACAAAATGGTTATTATATTATATAAAGGTAATTGCTGAATATTCAGCTTTACGTAAGTTATTTTCTGTAGGAGTGCATCAATGGAACTACCTCTATTTTTTATTAACCACATGAAAGAGCTTTTAGCAGACGACTGTGAACTTTTCTTAAACTGCTTAAACCAAAAACCCAACGCCGGCATTAGGGCAAACAACTTAAAAATCAGTACAGACAAGCTTCCGGGCTTGTTCGGTTTAGATTTAAAAAAAATAAATTGGTGCGAGGACGGCTATTATATAGAAGACAGCCGGAATTTTTCAAAGAGCCCATTTTATTATGCCGGATTATATTATATTCAGGAACCAAGCGCAATGTTACCTGTTTCTTTACTAAAGCCAGAGCCCGGAGAAAAGGTGCTTGACCTTTGCGCCGCCCCGGGAGGCAAAACAACGCAAATCGCTTCAAAAATGCTGGGTAAAGGGGTTCTCGTAGCAAACGATGTTAGCCGAGGGCGAATTAAACCCCTTTTAAAAAATATGAATTTGGCAGGAGTAACAAACGGTGTTGTTCTTTGCCAGCAGCCGGAACAGCTTACAAAAACTTTTAATTCATATTTTGATAAAATATTAGTAGACGCTCCGTGCAGCGGCGAGGGAATGATAAGAATTAAGCCCGAAAGCGTTAAGGAATGGGCAAGTTATGAAAAATCCCGTTTCCCAGAAATTCAGCTAGATATTTTGTCAAACGCTTATAAAATGCTTTCCCCCGGCGGAAGCCTTGTATATTCAACATGCACTTTTAATATTTATGAAAACGAAAAAATTATACAGCAATTGTTGCAATATGAAGATATTAAGCTTATAACTAAACATCGAATTTTTCCTCATAAAGAAAAAGGTGAGGGTCATTTTGCCACACTTTTACAAAAAAGCGGACAAAAAGAAAAAATCAACACAGCTTTTTTAGTTTTAAACAAAAACGATTTTACTTTATTTGACAAATTTCGTCAAGAATTTTTAGTAAAGGAATTTAAAGGAAATTTTGTTCTCCACGAAAAATCCTTATTTCTACAGCCCGAAGGTTTGCCGGATTTAAAAGGGCTTAGAGTTTCCAGCAGCGGTTTTTATTTAGGAGATTTTGAAAAAAGTTATTTTAAGCCGTCACAAGCTTTGGCTCTTGCTTTAAAGCCGGAGGACGTTAAAAACGTTGTGAATTTTAATATTGAAAATAGTGATGATGAAATGCTTATTATGCGCTATTTAAACGGAGAAAGCTTTGAATATAACACGCAAAACGGTTGGCAGCTTGTTTGCGTTAATAATTTTCCTCTGGGTTTTGCAAAGTGCAGCGAGGGATATTTAAAAAACAAATACGACAAAAACTGGTTGGTGTGAAATGCCATTTTTACCTATTGATATAAAAGAGTTTAAAGAAATGTTTAAAACCGAAACCCCGGACTTTGTTGTGGTTACAGGGGATGCTTATGTAGATCACCCATCTTTTGGGGCGGCAATAATTTCAAGAGTTTTAGTAAAAGCAGGGTTTAGCGTTGGAATAATTGCTCAACCCGATTATAAAAAGGCGGAAAGCTTTGCTGTTTTCGGCGAGCCTAAGTTTGGGTTTTTAGTAACCTCCGGCAATATAGACTCTATGGTTAACAATTATTCCGTTTCCAAGGCGAAACGCAAAAACGATATTTATTCCCCAGGGAATGTTTACGGAAGCCGCCCGGACAGAGCGGTTATTGTTTATTCCAATAAAATAAGGGAAATATATAAAAAAACTAACATTATTTTAGGGGGCATAGAAGCCAGTTTAAGGCGGCTTGCCCATTACGACTACTGGAGCGACAAAGTGCGCCGTTCCGTGATTTTGGACAGCTCGGCGGATTTACTAATTTACGGCATGGCGGAAAAACCGTTATTGGAAGTTGCAAATTTATTAAAACAAGGCGTTGCAATTGCTGATATTACAGAAGTTAACGGCACGGTATATAAGGCTAGAGAGGTTGAATTACCCAATTGTATTGAACTTCCGGGATATAACGAAATTACAAAAGACAGAAACGCTTATGCCAAAAGCTTTGCCATACAATATAAAAACAGCGGCTTTGGAAGCTCCAAAGCTCTTGCAGAACGATATAACGAGGGAATTGTTGTTCAAAACCCACCTACACCCCCAATGACAACAAAAGAGCTTGACGCCGTGTTCGCAATGCCGTTTATGGGAACATACCACCCCATTTACGAAGAGCAAGGTGGAGTTCCTGCTATAAACGAGGTTAAATTCAGCCTTATTTCCAGCCGTGGCTGTTTCGGTGGGTGTAGCTTTTGCGCCCTAAATTTCCATCAAGGAAGAGTAATACAATCACGAAGTCATAAGTCGTTAATTCAGGAAGCAACGGCGTTAACATTTCTGCCGGATTTTAAAGGCTACATCCACGACGTTGGAGGACCAACAGCCAACTTTTACAGCACCACGTGTCAAAAATCAACACAACATGGCGCTTGTACAGATAAACGCTGTTTATTTCCTAACCCATGTAAAAACTTAACAGTAAGCCATAAAGATTATTTAAGCCTTTTAAAGAAATTACGAGAAATTGAGGGAGTTAAAAAAGTTTTTATACGCTCCGGGCTTAGATATGACTATATAATTTACGACAAAGATGAAAGCTTTTTAAACGAGCTTTGCAAACATCACGTAAGTGGTCAGCTAAAAGTTGCCCCAGAGCATATATCAAATAAAGTCCTTGAAAAAATGGGCAAACCACCAAAAGAGGTTTACGAAAGGTTTGTAAAGAGGTATAATCATACAAATGAAAAGCTTAATAAAAAGCAGTATTTAGTGCCTTATTTAATGTCTAGCCACCCCGGAAGTGATTTACACGCCGCAATTGACCTTGCAGAATATTTGCGGGA
This sequence comes from uncultured Eubacteriales bacterium, assembly GCA_964545475.1. Classification (GTDB taxonomy): domain Bacteria; phylum Bacillota; class Clostridia; order Lachnospirales; family JAISER01; genus CAZJGG01. The sequence continues at coordinate 25,362 of CAZJGG010000017.1, forward strand.
TAATCATATATCCCCCCAACAGGTTCAGGACTTTTACCCAACGCCGGGAACGCTTTCAACAGCAATGTATTACACCGGTTTAGACCCTTTAACAGGAGAAAGCGTATATGTTCCTAAAAGCCCGAAAGAAAAAGCAATGCAAAGGGCGTTAATACAATACAGTCTCCCTCAAAACGAAAGGCTTGTTAAAGAAGCTCTTAAAAAAGCAGACAGAGAAGATTTGATAGGTTTTGACAAAAAATGCCTTATAAAACCAAGGATTATTAAGCATAAACCTGTTACATCAGCTAAACAAAGCAATACCAATAGCAATAGCAATAATAAAAAAAAGGCAAAACCATCTACAAATAAAAAAGCGAGGTATAAAAAATGAGTGAAAGCGAAAATATTTTTTACGTCAGCACAAGGGGAATGGGTGAAAGATTAACCGCTGGGCAAGCCATTTTAAAAGGCATATCAGATGACGGCGGTTTGTTTGTTCCGGAAAAAATCCCCGGGCTTAAAACGCCTTTAAAGGATTTAATTAACCTTGATTACAGGCAGTTGGCAACGGAAATTTTCAAGCATTTTCTTACGGATTTTACCGATGATGAAATTATAAACTGCGTTAACAACGCATATGACCATAAATTTGATTGCCCGGAAATTGCCCCCCTTGTTTCTAAAGGCGGATATAACTTTTTAGAGCTTTTTCATGGTAAGACATGCGCTTTTAAAGACATGGCTCTTTCCATACTTCCTTATTTTATGAAAACAGCCGCTTTAAAAAACGGCATGGACAAAAAAATAATAATTTTGGTTTCCACCAGCGGAGATACAGGAAAAGCCGCTCTTGAAGCCTTTGCAAACGTTCCCGGAACAGGAATATTTGTAATGTACCCTCATGGCAAAGTTTCTAAAATTCAGCAGCTGCAAATGGAAACCCAAGAGGGGGATAACACTTTCGTTTTAGGCATTAACGGCAACTTTGACGACTGCCAAACTACAATGAAAAAAATACTTACAGACCATAGTGTTAAACAGTTTTTAATCAGTCATAACGCTGTTTTTTCTTCGGCAAATTCAATAAACTTCGGCAGGCTTTTGCCCCAGGTTGTTTATTATTTTTACGCCTACGGGCAAATGGTACATAACGGAGAAATAAAGCTTGGAGAAAGTCTAAATTTTACCGTGCCAACAGGAAATTTTGGAAACATTCTTGCCGGGTATTACGCAAAAGTTATGGGGCTTCCTATTAACAAGCTTATTTGCGCTTCAAACGTTAACAAAGTTTTAACAGACTTTTTCCAAAAAGGGGAATACGATAAAAACCGTCCCTTTAAAACAACAATTTCACCATCTATGGATATATTAATTTCCAGTAATTTAGAAAGATTATTATATCATTTAGGCTTTAACACATTTGAAAAAATGAATGAGCTAAAACAAAACGGAAAATATAACGTTGACTTAAGCAAAACCGGGGAATTTTTCGGGGAATGTGCTTTGGAAGAAGAAACTCTTGAAGCCATTGCAGAAGTATTTGAAAAAGGTTATTTAATGGATACTCACACGGCAGTGGCTTGTTCTTGTTATAATAAATATCTGGAGCAAACAGGGGATAATACTAAAAATGTTATTATTTCTACCGCAAGCCCCTTTAAATTTGCCGGAAGCGTATTAAAAGGCTTAAATATAGGCTATAATGATGATATTGAAGCACTTAAAATACTATCGGAAAAAAGCAGTTGTGAAATACCAAAAAATATATTGGATGTACTTAAAAAGCCTGTTTTACACAGCAATATTAGTGATAAAGGCGAAGCTATACAATTTCTGGAAAAATTTATAAATACGTATTAAAATTTTGTTAAATTTATGTATTATGACTTTTCATTTTTGTTAAAATAGTATAGAATAAAACTAGGGTTACAGCAACAAATAAGAAGGGAGTTGAGATAATGGTCTCAAATCAAATATTACAAGCTACAATAGACGGGCTTAAAAACATTACGAGAAAAGATTTATGCGTGCTTGAAAGAGAAGGCAAAGTTATTGCATCCACAATGGAAAATATGATGAATCAAACAATAGAGGGTATAGAGAACTTTGTTTTATCTCAAGCGGAAAGTCAGCTTGTAACAGGTCAGCACTATTTTAAGGTTTTTGATAACGGCGTTACTGAATACATCATCACTATTAACGGAGAAGACGACGAATCTTACCGCATTGGCAAAATTGCCGCATTTCAAGTTCACAACCTATTAATAGCGTACAAAGAAAGATACGACAAAGATAATTTTATTAAAAACTTACTTTTAGACAATTTACTTTTAGTAGACATTTATGGTCGTGCTAAAAAACTTCATATTGAAAACAACGTGCGCCGTGTTGTCATTTTAGTGGAGACTGATATTGACAAAGACTTAAATTCCGTTGAAATTGTAAGAAACATTTTCCCGGCAAAACTTAAAGACTTTGTTACAGCCGTTGACGAGAAAAACATTATTTTAGTTAAAGAACTGCGGGATAAAGACACTACCTCTGATATTGAAAAAATCGCAAAAGTTATATACGACACTTTAACAGCAGAAACAATGAGCAAAGTTTATATCGCTATGGGTACTGTTGTAACAGACCTTAAAAACGTGTCTGCTTCCTATAAAGAGGCAAAAATGGCCCTTGAAGTTGGTAAAATTTTCGAGCCGGACAAATATATTGTAAACTATGAACAGCTTGGTATCGGCAGGCTTATTTACCAGTTGCCGGAATCTTTATGTAAAATGTTTTTAAACGAGGTTCTCCACGGCATTTCCACAGACCAGTTTGACGACGAAATTTTAACGACTGTTAACAAATTCTTTGAAAATAACCTTAACGTTTCCGAAACCTCTCGCCAGCTCTATATCCACAGAAATACGCTGGTTTACAGGCTGGACAAACTGCAAAAAATTACCGGGCTTGATTTAAGAAGCTTCGACGATGCAATTATTTTCAAAATCACTTTAATGGTTAGCAAATATATGGCTTATACAGAAAGCTTTAATTATTGATTTTAAAATGCAAATAAAAAGGGGCTGCCTTGCTTCATTACTAAGCAAGGCAGCCCTTAATTATCTTTTAATGTTGGTGGTGGTCATGACTATGGTCGTGGTCATGATGATGGTCATGGTCATGATGATGGTCATGGTCATGACTATGGTCGTGGTGGTGGTTATGGCTATGTTCTTCAGCAATTGCATCACTTTGGTTACGGACATAATCATTTAATGCATCCCAAAAATATATATATGCTTTCAAATATTCGTCTGCAATTAATTTTAAATCTTTGCTGTTTGTTAAAATTGTGCCGGAAATGCATTGCATTGCTAAATCATGAGCACGTTGAGCATTTGATAAAACCGGCGTTGAGTTATTTGTATCACACATAGGTAGACCCCCCTAAAATTATATGTTATAAAGTTAGGTTATCATAATTCAAAATGCATGTCAACTATAAAGATTTGGAGTATTTTGCCCATTAATGAATAAGTATTTCCAAGTTATAAATTGTTCATTATTGGTTATATCCTTGTCTATTTTTTATATTGCTAAATAACGTATTTTTTGGTAGAATAGAAAGGATAATTAACCACATAATTGTTTAATTTATAATTAATATCTTTTTAATTACAGCAATATTTTAAAACATTTACAGGTGTGGATATTTAAGTATAAGTGAGCTACTTTTCCAAAAGTTATACACATTTTGTTGATAACACTTGGTATAACTACATGTTTTTATACTTTTTATAGATATTTTAGACTAAATTTCTGTGGATAACTTTATCCGTAGCTTATATGGTAGTGGAGGATTCTTTTATGAGGCAAGAAATTTTAAAAGCCTGGGACGATGCATTGGCGTTAATGGAGCAAAGCTTTTCGGAGGTGGTTTTTGACACCTGCATTAAAAAGCTTCAGCCTTTTTATGTTGACGACAAGGAATTTGTTTTGCGCACGGACATGGACTTTTTTAAAGTAACAATAGAACAAAGACATTTATATAAAATAACGTCTATTATCCGGGCGGTTACTGAACATGATTATACCGTTAAAATAATTTCCCCGGAAGATTTTACAGACAAGCCCTTAGTTGAGGCAAGTAAGGAAAAGATAATAAAACAAAGCAATTTAAGAAACAAATACATATTTGAATCCTTTGTACGAGGCAAAAGCAACGAGCTTGCATATGCCGCTGCTGTTGCAGTTTCGGAAGCCCCGGGTACAACCACATACAACCCCCTGTTTATTTACGGCGGTGTTGGTCTTGGTAAAACCCACTTAATGCACTCTATCGGCAATTATATTTTAGACGAAAACGTTAACACAAAGGTGCTTTACACAACAAGCGAAACATTTACAAACGAACTTATTGCTTCCATAAGAGAGAGAAAAAATCAGGAATTTAGAAATAAATATCGTGAAATAGATGTTTTGCTTATAGACGACATTCAATTCATTTCCGAAAAAGAGGGAACTCAGGAAGAATTTTTCCACACTTTTAACGCACTTTATAACGCCAGCAAGCAAATTGTTATTACAAGCGATAAACCCCCAAAAGAAATGAAATCTTTAGAAGACAGGCTTCGTTCCCGGTTTGCCTGCGGTCTTATTGTTGATATTACTTTGCCGGATTTTGAGACAAGAACGGCAATTTTAGAGAAAAAGGCAGAATTTGACCATCTGGACATTTCAAAGGACGTTTTAAAGTTTGTTGCCAAAAGCGTAGTTTCTAACATTAGAGATTTAGAGGGTGCTTTAAACAAAGTTGCGGCTTACGCCAAGCTTTCTATAACAGGCATTACAATAGACCTTGCTGAAAAAGCCTTAAAAGATATTATTAATGAAAAAGAAAATAAGAAAATTACAGTTGATTATATTATAGAAGTTGTTTCGGAGCATTACGGCGTTTCATTAGAAGAAGTTAAAAGCAAAAAAAGAACTCAAAAAATTGCTTATCCCCGTCAGGTTGCCATGTATTTGGCAAGAAAAATGCTAAACCTTTCCTTGCCTCAGCTTGGAGAGGTTTTCCGCCGAGACCATTCTACAATAAGCCATGGCTGCGAAAAAGTTACATACGACATTGAAAACGACGAAGAATTTAGAGCGGAGCTTATTGAGCTTGAAGAAAGAATCCGCTCATAAAATTTTGATATACACTAAGAGCCGGTTCAAAGTAGTATAACATTGTGGAAAACATTTTTATAAGTTTTGAAAACTAAACAAGCTGTGTATAGTTTGGATAAGTCATATTGTTTTAAAAAGTTATCCACACGGTTTTAAATTCAAATTTTTGTTTAATTCATAGGGTTTTTCAGGCTTATCCAATTATCAAAAGCCCTTACTACTACGGCTACTAAAAATAATTATATATATATACTATTGCTTTGAATAACATGAAGAGGGATAAACATGGAAATCAAAATATTAAAAAGCGTACTCCTAGAGAAGCTCCAGATAGTGCTTAAGGCGGTTTCCGCCAAGTCTACAGTGCCTATCCTCGAATGTGTGCTTCTAAACGCCGTTAAAGAAATCGACCAAGGAACGGAATATTTACGCCTTAGAAGTTATGATAATGAAATGGGCATTGAAACAAAAAATATATCATGTGATATTATTGAACCGGGAGCAATTGCATTAGATGCAAAAATGTTTCTTGAAATTATTAGGCATTTACCAGAGGGAACTGTATCTATTAGTTCTGACAGCAAAAACGTTACTATTATTAAATGCCAAAAATCAGAGTTTAAAATTTTAGGGCAATTCGGAGACGAATTTCCTCAATTACCTGTAGTTAATAAAAATAAGTCTTATAGAATTGATGAAACCATTCTTAAAGACATGGTTAAACGCACGATTTTTTCTGTTTCATTAGACGAACAACGCCCTGCAATGATGGGTGAACTAATAGAAATAAATAATAACGAACTAAGAGTAGTTGCAGTAGACGGATTTAGAGTTTCATACTGTTACCAGGATTTACCATTTAAAATGGAATATGACGAAGATATGAGCGTAATTATTCCGGCAAAAACACTTTCTGAAATATGTAAAATTTCTGCAGATACAAACGGAGAGTTAACTCTCTTTTTAGATGATAGCTTTGCCCTTTTTGAATTTGATTCGTTCCTGCTTGTTTCAAGAGTTATTAACGGGGAATTTATTAAATATGAGCCTTATTTTATTACAGAGTCTCAAACAGTGCTTACAGTAAGAAGGCAAATTCTTATTGGTGCAATTGAAAGAGCTACTCTAATTTCCTATAAGGACAGCACAAAGAAAAACCCAGTAAAACTTCAAATAAAAGATAACGTTGTAACAATATCATCAAACGCAGAAAACGGAACAGTTTTTGACGAACTAGACGCAGAAGTTGACGGAAGTGACATTGAAATTGCTTTTAACCCTAGATTTTTGTTAGATGCTTTAAAGGCTTTAGACGAAGACACTATTTTAGTTAATTTTACAACAAATTTAAGCCCATGTATTATTAAAGGGGCTGAAAGTGATTATTATAAATATTTAGTTCTGCCTTTAAGGGTTTTTAATTAATAAGATAGGGTTTTATTAGTAGAACAAGGTTTTTAATTACATAATATTGGTAATACTATAGATAAAATATAAAGGAATTCTCTTAATGATTATTCATGGGCTGTCCTTAAAAAATTACAGAAATTTCAGCTTTTTAGACCTTTATTTAAACAACGGCGTAAACATTTTTTACGGCGGAAACGCACAGGGCAAAACAAACCTTTTAGAAGCAGTTTATTTCTGCTCCACAGGGCATACCCAGCGGACAAACAACCATAAAGATTTAATTAGTTTTGACGAAAACGAAGCCCATATTAAGCTGTTAACCCGGTACGGAACAGAAGATTTAAATTTTTCTAACGACTATTACGTTGATAAAATTAATATACATTTAAAGAGGGAACAGGCCAAAGGCATAGCCGTTAACGGCGTGCCTATAAGAAAGCTTAGCCAGCTTTTTGGTAGGTTGTTAACAGTTATATTTTCCCCGGAGGATTTATCTCTTGTAAAAGCAGGGCCTTCCGAACGCCGGAAGTATATGGATATGGAGCTTTGCCAAATAAGCCCTGTTTATTGCCACCACATTCAGGAATATTACCGGGTTTTAAAACAAAGAAACAATTTGCTTAAAAACATTAGACACGGCAAGATGGATAAAGACACCCTTTTTGTTTGGGATGAACAGCTAATTCAAAACGGAATTAAAATAATTCAAGAACGCAAACTTTTTATGGAAAGAATTAACATTTTTGCCGGAGATACACATAACGCAATAACAAACGGCAATGAGGCATTATCAATTCTTTATAAGCCTAACACAGAGCCGGAAGACTTTGCCGAAAAGCTTAATAAAAACTATGAAAGGGATTTATCCCTGCAAACAACCCATACGGGCATACACCGGGACGACCTTATCTTTATGATAAACGGCGTAGACACAAGGCTTTACGGCTCACAAGGCCAAAAAAGAACGGCCTCCTTATCCGCTAAGCTTGCGGAAATTGAGCTTATAAAAGAAAAAACCGGGCATTACCCCGTGTTGCTTTTAGACGATGTTCTTTCGGAGCTAGATGATAAAAGGCAAAAATATTTACTTAAAAACCTACATGAATATCAATCAATTATTACATGCACAGGTCTGAATACATTTATAGACAATTTGTCAACTGATTATAAAGTATTTAAAATTGAAAATGGAAATGTTAGCGATTACTGATAGATATATTTAATCAGTAATTACGATAGATTAACTGGGAGTTGTTGGTACATGAGCGCTGAATACAATGAAGAGCAGATTCAAATTTTAGAGGGGCTGGAGGCGGTTCGTAAACGGCCGGGTATGTATATTGGGAGCACCTCTGCAAGAGGGCTTCACCATTTGGTATATGAAATTGTAGATAACGCCGTAGACGAAGCTCTAGGCGGATTTTGCAATGAAATAACCGTAACTATACACCCGGACAACACAATTTCAGTTATAGACAACGGGCGAGGCATTCCTACAGGCATTCACCCTCAAAAAGGAATACCTACCGTAGAAGTAGTTTTTACAATACTTCATGCAGGAGGCAAATTCGGTGGTTCTGGATATAAAGTATCCGGAGGGCTTCATGGGGTTGGCGCTTCCGTTGTTAACGCACTTTCGGAGGAGTTAACAGTAAAAATTCACCGAGACGGCAAAATTTATGAGCAAAAGTATTCCAGGGGAGACGTTGTTACCCCTATAACTGAAGTAGGTACGTCGGAATTGACAGGAACATACGTTCACTTTAAGCCTGATAGTGAAATTTTTGAGGAGCTTGTTTTCAGCTTTGACACATTAAAGCAAAGGCTTCAAGAAACGGCCTTTTTAACAAAAGGGCTTAAAATAAATATCATTGACCAACGTGAAGGGCAGGAAAAAGAACGTTCCTATCATTATGAAGGCGGCATAAAGCAATTTGTTCAGCACATTAACAAAAACAGAACACCAATATTTGATAAGGTTTTTTATTGCGAAGCTGAAAAAGACGGAGTTTTTGTAGAAATTGCCCTGCAACATAACGACGAATTTTTAGAAAACACTTATACATTTGTTAACAACATAAACACATCAGAGGGCGGCACACATTTGGCAGGTTTTCGCTCCGGTCTTACAAAAACTATTAATGATTATGGCAAAAAATTTGGTTTATTAAAAGAAAGCGACAAAAACCTTTCCGGCGACGACGTAAGAGAGGGGCTTGCCGCTGTTATAAGTGTAAAAATAAGAGAACCTCAGTTCGAGGGGCAAACAAAAACAAAGCTTGGCAACAGCGAGGCAAGGTACGCTTGCGAAAGCATATTATGCGAACATTTGGAATACTTCCTTGAGGAAAACCCTCAGATTGGTAAAATCATTATAGAAAAGGGGCTTATGGCCTCCAGAGCCAGAGATGCGGCTAAAAAGGCAAGAGAACTTGTAAGAAGAAAAACCGTTTTGGAAAGTGGAAGATTACCCGGGAAATTGGCCGATTGTTCTGAAAAAGATGCAACTAAATGTGAAATATATTTAGTAGAGGGTAATTCCGCCGGAGGCAGCGCAAAATCTGCAAGGACTCCAAAAACACAGGCAATTCTTCCTCTTAGAGGAAAAATATTAAACGTGGAAAAAGCAAGGCTTGATAAAATTCTTGCTAACGAAGAAATAAGGGCAATGATTACCGCTTTTGGTACTGGTATTTCAGACGATTTTGATATATCAAAGCTTCGTTACCACAAAATTATAATAATGACAGATGCCGACGTTGACGGTGCGCACATACGTACGCTGCTGTTAACATTTATGTACCGCTTTATGACTCCGTTAATTGACAACGGCAAAGTTTATATTGCTCAACCTCCTCTTTACAAAGTGGAAAAGGCCAAAAAAGAGTATTATGTTTACAGCGACAAGGAACTGGAAGAAAAGCTTATGGAAATCGGCAGAGACGGAATAAAGCCAATTCAGCGTTACAAAGGCTTGGGAGAAATGGATGCCGAGCAGCTTTGGGAAACCACAATGGACCCGGAACGCCGCATATTAAAGCTTGTGGATTTAGAAGACGCTATAGCGGCGGACGAAATATTTACACAGCTTATGGGGGACAAAGTTGAACCCCGGCGGGAATTTATTAACGAAAACGCCCAGTACGTAACAAATCTGGACGTATAAGGAGATTTTCTTAAATGGACGAATTTCAAACTGACAGAATAGTTTCGGTCAACATTGAAGATGAAATGAAAAAATCTTATATAGATTATGCTATGAGCGTTATTGTGGCAAGGGCCTTACCAGATGTACGTGATGGCCTAAAACCTGTTCACAGGCGCATTTTATACGCTATGAACGAGCTTAATTTAGACCCGTCTAAGGCGTATAAAAAGTCCGCTCGTATAGTAGGGGATACAATGGGTAAGTATCACCCCCACGGCGACTCCTCCATATACGATGCTATGGTTAGAATGGCACAGGATTTTTCCATGCGTTATATGCTTGTAGATGGTCACGGTAACTTCGGATCTATAGACGGAGACGACCCTGCGGCACAGCGCTATACAGAAGCAAGGCTTAGTAAAATCGCCATGGAAATGATTGTTGATATTGATAAAAACACAGTTGATTTCCAGCCTAACTATGACGAGGAATTTACAGAGCCGGTTGTGCTCCCAGCCAGATTCCCTAATTTACTTGTAAACGGTTCTTCTGGTATTGCCGTTGGTATGGCAACGAACATACCGCCTCATAATTTAAATGAAGTTATTGACGGCGTTATAAAAATGCTTGACGATGAAGTAAATAATGTGGACACGGATATTAATGATTTAATAGACATTATAAAAGGACCGGACTTTCCTACAGGAGCTTCTATTTTAGGAACTTCCGGCATAAAACAGGCATACAGAACAGGGCGGGGTAAAATTAGAGTTCGCTCTAAAGCTGAAATTGAGCCTATGGGCGCCGGAAGAGAAAGAATTGTTGTTACAGAGCTTCCATACCAAGTTAACAAAGCAAGGCTTCAAGAAAAAATCGGGGAATTGGTAAGTGATAAACGAATTGAAGGCATTTCCGATATTCGTGACGAATCCGACAGAAACGGCATAAGAGTTGTTATAGAGCTTAAAAAAGATGCCAATGCTTCTGTTATACTTAATCAGTTATATAAAAACTCTCAATTGCAGGAAACTTTTGGTGTTAATATGCTTGCTCTTGTAGATAACCGCCCACAGGTGCTTAACCTAAAAGAGATTTTAGTTCATTATATTAAGCACCAAAAAGACGTTGTTACAAGGCGCACAATATACGACTTGGAAAAGGCTAAAAAAAGAGCTCACATTTTAGAGGGGCTTTTAAAAGCTTTAGATTTTATTGACGAAGTTATTTCTATTATCAGAGCTTCAAGAGATACTGTCACGGCTAAAGCAAACTTAATTGAAAGGTTTGAATTTTCCGAAGAACAGGCGCAAGCCATTGTTGAAATGCGTTTAAGAAGCCTTACTGGTCTTGAACGTGAAAAGCTTTTAAACGAGCATAACGAGCTTATGGAGCTTATTAAATATTTAGAAGCTATTCTAGCAGACCCAAACAGGCTTATTGCTGTTATTAAAGAGGAAATTTTAATAATAAAGCAAAAATTTGGTGATGCTCGAAGAACTCAGTTAACATACGACCCAGGAGACATTGACGACGAAGATTTAATAGACGAAGAAACTTCTGTTATTACGTTTTCTAATTTAGGATATGTAAAACGTATACCTCTAAGTACTTACCGCAGCCAAAACAGAGGCGGCAAAGGGGTTATTGGTATGCAAACCCGGGACGAAGACTTTGTTAAAGACTTTATTGTGGCAAGTACTCATGACTATATTTTGTATTTTACAAACCGTGGCAGAGTTTACCGCACAAAAGCTTATGAAATACCAGAAGCTTCAAGGACTGCAAGAGGTATGGCAATTATTAATATGCTTCCTCTTTCACCGGGAGAAAAACTTGCTCATGTTATCCCGATTTCGGATATTAATAGCGAAAACGAATACTTAATGATGGTTACAAAAGAGGGGCTTATTAAAAAGACCAGCATTTCAATATTCCAAAACATTAATAAAAACGGCAAATTAGCTATAAATTTCCGAGACGAAGATGAACTTATGACCGTTCTTAAAACCGACGGAAATCAGAATATTTTTATAGCTACTCGTCATGGTTTGGGTATACGCTTCCATGAAAAAGAAGTTCGCCCGGTAGGCAGAACTGCAATGGGTGTTGGTGCTATAGACCTTAACGCCGATGATGTAGTTGTAAGCGCAGACACTTTAGAAGACGAATGTAAAATACTCTTCGTTTCCGAAGGCGGTTACGGCAAATGTACTGATAATACTGAATTTAAGCTTCAGCACAGAAACGGCAAAGGCTTAAAGGTTTATAAAATAACTGAAAAAACCGGAAATATTGTAGGCGTTTCCAAAGTTTGTGGCGGAGAAGAACTTATGCTTATAACAAGCGAGGGCATAATTATTAGAATTAGAATTAGTGACATATCAACTATAGGCAGAGTAACACAAGGCATTAAGTTAATTAATCTTTCTAACGGCGTTAGGGTTGTTAGCATTGCAAAAATTAATGAGAATTATATAGAGGATGGCTCTGAACAGACTGAACAACAAGAAGATGACCAAATTTAAAAGTTAAAAACAGGGAATAATAACCCTGTTTTTTAATATTTAAAAACCTTATTATGGGGGTGAAAAATGAATATTAAAAAGATAATTCCGGCTATACTTAGATTATTATCAATATTTATAATTTTATTAATTCTATTCTTTTTATTTGCTAATTTTTATAACAAAGTTTTCAAACCCAATAAAATAGAGGATTATGCTTTATATGGATATACAGATATAAGCGGAATAAATTTTAATGAATCTAAGCCGGTTATGTTAAATGGTCAATGGGATTATTATGAAGATGTTTATTTAGAGGAATATGATAAAAGCTTGCTTATAAACCCGAAACTTGTTAAATTTCCTCTTAACAAAATTGCCCAAAATACTGGAAATGCAACGTATAAATTAGTTATTAAAAATTCGTATAGAGGAAAAATGTCCTTATACCTTCCTAATATTACGGAAAAGATAAATATTTTTGTTAATGGTGTAAAGCAAAATAATAATACACAAACCATAGATGATTTTTTATTAAATGTTAAAATTTTTGACATATCATTTGATATGGAATTGCCGCAGCAAGAACTTGTTATATCAGTTACAACAGATAACAAAGAAAACCCAATGTATAAACGCCCGGTTTTGATAGGTTCTCATGAAGCAATTTTTTATTACTCCTATTTTTCTATGTCTAACTCTATATTTGTGTTTGCACTTTTTATTATAATAGTTTTAAGCAGTTATATATTTTTATTCCTATATCCAAAGCATATTATAATATCACTAATTACGCTTTTGGACAGCATGATTGCATTTAGACTTTTTTTTGGAATGGATTATGTATTTGATTATATATATAGCATTTTTGGTACTATATATTTATCCCATTCATTTAAAATGTCTATGCAGATATTCTTTTTAATGATGGCTGGTGTTGTAGGGTCATTACTGTCTCATTATCTTTTTGATGAGGAAAATAAAATACCTAGGTTTTTAACCCTTCCAATGCCGTGGCTTTATGCTGTTTTGGCCGTTGTTTTTTCAGTCAGGCTTGATTTGTTTGACAAATACGGTGTAGCAGCTATGATTGTTGTTTTTATATATACATTTGTTATAGCTGTTTCTCAGTCCCATGTCTACTGGAAAAAGTTAAGAAGCCCATATGCTTTGATTCAAAGTTTTAAAACTTATTATATAGGGTTAGTAATTGCAATAGACATACTTTTTATGGGAAAGAATTCTAACATAATGATGTTTACATGTGCATATATGCTGTTTTTGCTGGCGCACTTAATTATAAGAATTTATGATAATAAAACAAGTTATGTGCAGGTTGCAGAGCTTAACCAAGACCTTGAAAAGAAAGTTGAGGAAAGAACAGCAGAGCTTATACAAGCAAACAAAGTATTATCCGAAATATCAATTCGTGATGCATTAACAAATGCTTATAATAGGTTATTTTTTGAAAGAGTAATTGAAAATGAGATAATGCATTTTGAACCTGAAACTGACTCACTTTATTTATGTATTTTTGATTTGGATAACTTTAAAAGAATAAACGATAATTATGGACATGCAGCAGGGGACGAGCAGTTAATATTTGTTGTTGAATCTGTTAACAAAATTATTGATAAACAGACGCTGCTTGCAAGAGTAGGCGGAGAGGAATTTATTTTACTATTTAAAAATATAAGTAACGATGAAGTGAAAGACACAATTGAAAAAATAAGGTTGGTGCTTGAGGAAAACTCAAAACAGGACGAAAAACGGACGACTGGAAGCTTCGGTGTAGCAAAATATAAAATTGGATTATCTCAAAGAGATTTTTTTAAAATGGCTGATAAATATTTGTACCATTCAAAGAACACTGGGAAAAATAAAATATCTTATTCAAATATGTTTAAATAAATACTGCTTCAATAATAAAGGCGCACCTGGTGGGTGCGCCTTTATTATTGTCGGCAGCGTGAGGAACGCGTACAATGCGTTCCCTACAAAAAGGCATTCTAATGTTCTATTATGTTTCTTTTGGAATAGATTCGTGGGGAACGCATTGAATGCGTTCCCCATACCTTATGGAATTTTAATGTTATATTATGTCACTTTTGGAATAGAATCGTAGGGAACGCATTGTATGCGTTTCTCATACCAAACGGCATTGCGTAAAAAAGAACGATTGCACAAAAAATTGGTTTGCCGACAAGGGTTGTTGACATACTGAAAGGCGCACCTGGTGGGTACGCCTTTATTGTGTCTAATACTCAATACTATAGTTTGGAGCTTCTTTTGTAATTTGGATATTATGTGGGTGGCTTTCTTGCAAGCCTGCGCTTGTAATTTGAACAAATCTGCCGTTTTCTTGAAGTTCTTCAATTGTTCGGCAGCCGCAATAACCCATACCAGAGCGAAGACCGCCGGCAAGCTGATAAATTGTATCTGCAACAGAGCCCTTATAAGAAATACGACCTTCAACGCCTTCCGGAACGAATTTGTTTTGTTCGTCTTGGAAGTATCTGTCTTTGCTTCCTGCTTCCATTGCAGAAAGAGAACCCATGCCACGGTAAACTTTATATTTACGCCCTTGGAACAATTCTGTTCTTCCCGGGCTTTCCTCACAGCCTGCTAAAAGGCTACCAATCATACAAACGCTTGCTCCGGCTGCAATGGCTTTTGTTACGTCTCCGGAGAATTTTATGCCGCCGTCTGCAATTATAGGAACGCCGAATGGTTTTGCAGCTTCGGAACAATCGTAAATAGCTGTAATTTGAGGAACGCCGATACCTGCAATAATACGTGTTGTACAAATTGAACCGGGACCTATGCCGACTTTAATAGCGTCAGCTCCTGCTTCAATTAAATCAAGTGTTGCTTCTTTTGTTGCAACGTTACCAGCAATAACTTGTAAATCCGGGTAATTCTTTTTAATTGATTTAACTGTTTCTATAACTCCTGCGGAATGACCGTGGGCAGTATCTACAACAACAACGTCTACTTTTGCGTTTACAAGAGCGTGAACTCTGTCTAAAACGTCTGCCGTTACCCCAACAGCCGCCCCAACTAAAAGGCGTGAAGACTGGTCTTTTGCGGAACTAGGATATTTAATGGATTTTTCAATGTCCTTAATAGTAATAAGACCTGTTAAATTGCCGGATTTATCAACTATAGGAAGTTTTTCAATTTTATGTTTTGTAAGTATTTTCTTAGCCGCCTCAACGTTTGTCCCTTCTGGAGCGGTAATTAATTGTTCTCTTGTCATAACTTCATATATTTTTTTGTTATGGTTAGTTTCAAAGCGTAAGTCACGGTTCGTAATAATACCAACAAGCTTGCCATTTTCTGTTATAGGCACGCCGGATATATGGTATTTTGCCATTAAATCGTTAGCTTCGTAAACATAATGGTTAGGGGAAAGGGAAAATGGATCGGTTATAACGCCGTGTTCGGAACGTTTAACTCTGTCTGTCTCGATGGCTTGCGCTTCGATAGACATGTTTTTATGGATAATGCCTATACCCCCTTGGCGAGACATTGCTACAGCCATTTGAGATTCCGTAACCGTGTCCATACCGGCGCTCATAATGGGCATATTAAGGGTTATTGTTTTTGTAAGCTTTGTAGATAAATTAACATCTCTCGGTATAACATCGGACTTTGCCGGAACTAACAACACGTCGTCAAAAGTTAAGCCCTCTTTAATAAGCTTATGCATTAATATCACTCCTAGAAATTAAACTGGTTCTTATAAATTTACGTGGGGAAATTGCAGTGGAAAGAGCTTTTACCATGTTTTCATCAGGTTCAAAAATTATTTTTGTTTTTTTGCCGTTAATAACGGTTAAAGCGGCGTAAGTATTTGGCTTGTTAACGCCGCCCGTAAAGTCTAAAACAACAGCAGCTTGTTTAAATGTGTTTACATAAGCTCCGTCGTTTACCGGGGCGATAAGCTCAAAATCCGATACCTGAACGCTAAAAGCATGTTTGCGCTTTGATTTGTTGAAAATAATATCAATATCAAGTTCTCCATTTGTAAAAATATATTCGTATTCTTTGTTTAAGCGGGAAAAAATAAAATAAAGCAAATAAATTTCTATAAATATAACAAAAACAAGAAATTGATTAACAACCGGGATAATTGAGCTAATAATAAATAATGCGAGCGCCCCGGCAACCGACATCGCCATAATTGCAATTTCTTTCTTGCCAAAAGATTTTTTTACTATCTGTTCTTTAAAAACATCTCCCATTATTTCCTCCTAGTATCCATAAATTATATGTATTCTATCATATTAAATAGGGAAAAACAAGGCTTATTTAAAATGAAGAAAAGAAAAAATCGGCAATTTATAGAAAATCGACGACTTTTTCTTTTATAGCTATTTTATTTACTTTATAGAACCTGTTCCTGTTATTTGGACAATTACTTTAGGGTCAAAAATAGTTTCTTCAAAGGCAGTATCCCAGTCTTCTTCATATTTTTTGTAAAGGTCGTAGTCGTGTTTTCTTAAATAATCTTTTAATAAATATCCGTCTACATATAAAATATTTTGGAAATATGAAAATGTATCTTCTACTTCTGATTTTATTTTTTCAGAAAATTTTTCAGAAAGATTAATAAGTTTTTCTCTTGTAAGGGTCTTTTGGTTATTAAACATATATTCTTCTATGTTACCGCTGATAACAAAATCTGCCTGTAAAATTAACCCATAACCGTCTTCTGAAAAATTAAGATTAACTTTTGTTTTATCAATTCGCAGTGGTATATAACTATTTTCATATGGAATTGTTATTTGAGCCCCGTTTGCTTTGTCTTTAAATAATAAATATCCGGACATTTTTTCATCGTCTAAAAAGCCTTTAAGTTTAAAATCTTTTATTACAGCCGCACCACCAAGTTTTATTTCATTATCTTTAACTGCAATTTTTGGTATTATTGCTGTGTTTGTGGAACGGAGCTGGCGTATTAACCCTTGTAAATCCTGCTTTAGTGCAAGGGAAATTGTATCTGCATTGTTTTTATAAAAGTTAGAAACAAACATGCCGATTAAAGGCTCGCCTTCGGCTTTACATTCTAACGTTTCTTTAATATTATCTTCTGTAGCTAATACAATAATTTTTCTGTTTATTTCCCTGTTTCTTTCAAGGGCATCTATTGTCTCTCTAAATAACGTTTCGTCTTCTAATAAGTCTCTGCCTAAAATTACAAGCTTTGTATGCCCAAAGTAAAGCTTTTGGCTTGAACCTATATCTATCAAATGCATTGCGGCGCTTAAAGTTTCGTTAGCAGCAAGTTTGACGGCTTTATTATCCGTTTCTTCGGATTTACCACCGGTTAGTTTATCAAGGCTTGGCAAAGACATAGCAATTAAAAATCGACTGCTTTCTTTGTTAATGTATATAGCTTCTTCGGCGTTTTCTTCGTTAAATTTATCAATACCGATTGCGTTTACAAAACCTCTGTTTTCAAGCTCAACTTTATCCCAACAGCCTGTAAGCAAAAATGAAAGGGTAATTAACAAAAGTAAATTTTTCATTTGTTTTCACCTAACTTTCTTATTTTTGCCGTGAGCAAAACTATAGCCGGGATAACAATCATATAAGCCATACCAAAAGTTACAAACATAAAATCCATATAAAAAATTACTTCGCCAATGCTCTTTGGTATATATGCTATATATAAAATAATTGGAACGCAAATTAAAATATATATGGAATGCCTGCTTTTTTTAAATATATCTTTTAAAAGCACAGCTGAGTAAAACAATCCGGCGCTGACAATAGAGAAAACAGAAACAATCCAGAAGCTTATCATTAACGCATCTTGCCGTTCAATAAAGTTGCCGGGAAATTCTATAACGTCCATAAGCTCAAGCACAGGCCAAAGCTGTCTTTTTACGTCGTAAGGGCCAAATTTACCAATTGTAATAACAGTTATAACAAGCATTAACAGACCGATTAAAGCAACTGCGATTACTGCGCTTTTTCTTGCATTTTTTGGCCTTGCTAGGTAGGGGTATATAATGAGTAAGGACTCTATACCAGTAAATGAAACGCCGCAAAAGAAACCACCTTTTGCAATTTCCACCGGGGAAGTTTTCATTACAGGCAAAATGTTTGTAAAGTCCACGTCTAAAGCTGCAATAAAGACAACAATGGTAAGGGGGATAAGAATAGCAAATATTAAAATTTCAGCTATTCTTCCTCTTGTTTCGATGCCTTTTGCGGCACAATAAGCTCCAACTGCCAATATGCCGGTTAAAGTTGCGAAAAAAGGAGTTTTAAAAAGCATAGTCTGTTTTATTATTTCACTAAAAAATCTTATTTCAAGGGCTAGGTTTATTATTATTTTAAGAACAAGCCCTAAGCTTAAAATTATAGCAATAGGTTTATTTAAAATTTCTGTCATATAAGATAGGTAAGATTTGTTAGGATAAATTTTACCCACAGAAGCGATTAAATAAGTGTAAACCATAGCGGTTAACGTTAGCACTACAATTACTACCCAGCCGTCTTGTAAGGCAAATTCTGCCGCACGCCTTGGTAATATTATAACGCCTGTACCCAATATTTCAAGAATAAGCAAAGCCTGAAGCTGCCTTATAGAAATTTTATCGTTTAGAGATAACAATTAAACCTACTCCCTTTTACGTTTGTTTCCTGTATTAGACATAGTTTGTCTTGTGGACTGCTCTTGGTTAGCAAAAATGGGGCGTTTTTTCATTTTGAACAAGGGGAGACGTAATATAGAATCTTTAAAGTCTGTATATTTGTTTAAATCCCCGGAAGCATATGGGAACATATATGGTATGCCAAAGCTTTTTAAGGATACCAAATGAATTAGAATAACCAAAAAGCCAAGCCAGAAGCCAAATAACCCTAAAATTGCCGACGATAGAATCAATAAATATTTTAAAAGTCTATATCCGTTTACCAACGTGATTGTTGGTATGGCGAAGCTAGAAATACCTGTTAAAGCCACAATTATTACTACAATAGGGCTTACAATTCCTGCTTCAACGGCAGCTTGACCAATAATAATACCTCCGACGATACCAATAGTATTTCCTATTGGCCCTGGAAGCCTTATTCCTGCTTCTCGTAATAACTCAAAAGCAAAGTCCATTATTAATATTTCTATTAATGCCGGAAAGGGAACAGTTTGCCGTGCTCCTGCCATTTTATAGGTTAGCAAAGTGGGGAGCATGGAAGGATGAAAAACAGCTAGGCTTATATAAAGGGCTGGTAAAGTTAAAGCAAAAAAGCCTGCTATAAAACGGATTATTCGCACCATGCTCATTATTTGCCACCGCTGGTAGTAATCCTCGGAAGCTTGATATAAGGAATTTAGCGTAACGGGAACAATTAATACAAAAGGGGAATTGTCTACAACTATAACAATTCGCCCTTCTAAAATTGCAGAAGCCGCTTTGTCTGGTCTTTCCGTTACTTGAACTTGGGGGAAGGGAGACATCCAGTCGTCCTCAATAAGCTGTTCAATATATCCGCAATCTAAAATTCCGTCTATATCAATATTTTGTATTCGGTCTATTACTTTTTGTAAAATTTTGTCTCTGACAACATCTTGCAAATACATAACGCCTATGTCTGTTTTGCTTCTTCTGCCAACACGGAATTGTTCCAGCTTTAGATTTGTATCTCTTATTCTTCTTCTAATTAATGTGGTTGTAAAACGGAAAACTTCATTAAAAGCTTCTTTAGAGCCTTGAACCACAACTTCCGTTTCCGTTTGGCTAACCCCTCTGTTTGGCCATCCCTTTGTGGAAATAATAAAGGCTTTGTCAGAACCATCTATAAACAATATTGTGTCACCGGATAATATTCCATTGTTAATGTCATCAAAATTTTTAGAGGGTTTAAGGTCGGCAGTTGCAATTCCGCTTTCGTTTAACATTGCAAATACGTTGTTAAAATCGTATGAGGATTGAGGTTTAAGCATTATAGATTTAATAATACGTTCTTCAACAATATCTCGGCTTACCATCATGTCTATATAAATAATATAAAGCCAAGTTTTATCGCTTTCTCCTACTGAAAATTTACGCTTAACAATGTCGCCGCATTTGTTAAAGACGTTATCTAAATGCTTTACATTTTCTTCAAGGGAAGTAAAAACATTCATTTATATCAACTCATTTCCAACTATATTATGGCTGTATTTTGAGTTGTTATTCATGGAGTTAAAATGTCAAACGTTTGACAAAAGTATGGAGTTGAACTCTATGGTTGGAGGGGGGAGAATATTAAATGGGGTTATTAAAAAGAAAGGAACGCATGCAATGCATTCTCTACAAGTGGTACGATTATGCTGAATAATATTTTTGGGATGGGATGCGTAGGGAACGCATTGTATGCGTTCCGTGTTTTTAGTAGCATTATATTTGCAAGAAGATAAACAGTGATGTAACGTTTGCTGTTCCTGTTCCATGCCTGTAAATGTTTTGTAAAATTGTTCTATATGCTAATGCAATATCCACAACATAATATAAAATGTCAAACGTTTGACAAAAGTGTGGAGTTGCACTCAATGATTGGAAAGGGGTGAATATTAAATGGGGTCATTAAAAAGAAATGAACGCATGCAATGCGTTCCCTACAAGTGGTACGATTATGCTGAATCATATTTTTGGAATGGGATGCGTAGGGAACGCATTGTATGCGTTCCGAGATTTTAATAGCATTATATTTGCAAGAACATAAAAAGTTATGTTTGCAAAAACAGCGGTGGAGCGCATGCTATTCCTGCTCCACACCTGTTAATGGTTTGTCAATTTCTCTAACTGTAATATTACGTCGCCCAAGTTGAGCTTCAATATCTTTAGACGCTTGTTTTAAATCTTCCGAAAAGTAAGTAAATGAATTTTTTAATACTATATCGTCATCACCTAAATATTCTAATATTGTTACTTCAACTATATTTTTTATATCACTATCGCCATTGGAATACATATCTTTGATAAAATCAATATATTTTTTAATAAGTATTTTATCTGTGTTATCCTTAAGTAATGCAAATAAAACTTGGTTTATTGCATCGCCAAAAAAGACATGCCCTAGTATTTTGCCATAGTTTTGAATGTGATTTTGATATTCATTAACGTATTCTGGAAACAATTGCAAAAATTTTTCTGCATAATATTTAATATTCATGATTTTGACCTCACATTTATTTTAAAATTAGAATTTCATCCCTTTTGCATTCGTCTATAGCAATTTAACAAAACATCTCTGCTTATAAATTTACTACAAGCCAACTTTAATTTCAATCCCCGTTTAAAAACCTATGTTTAATGGTTATAAAATTGCTTGCAAACATGCATAATTATGGTATAATGTAGAAAATTATGAACTTTATTAAAAAGAACGGGTGATAAAATGTTAGATGTAAAGGAAGTACGGCAAAATTTTGAACAGGTTAAGGCAAAACTTGAAAAAAGAGGGCAGGACTATAACCTTTCAAAGTTTTTAGAGATGGACAAAACAAGAAGAGCTTTATTGCAGGAATTAGAAGAGCTTCAAAACAAACAAAACACCGTTTCTAAGCAAGTGCCGGTTCTTAAAAAAGAGGGCAAGGACACTACGGAAATTATGGGAGAAATGAAAAAGCTCTCCGATATAATTAAAGATAAAGAACCTGCTGTTAAAGAGATTGATGCTCAAATGGAAGAGTTTTTATTAAACGTGCCAAACACTCCTAACGACAGTGTGCCTGTAGGATCTTCCGATGCAGATAATTTGGAAATGAGAAAATGGGGAGAACCTCCTGTATTTTCTTTTGAGCCAAAACCCCATTGGGATTTAGGCGACGCTCTTAATATATTAGACCCGGCAACAGCCGCAAAAACCACCGGCGCACGGTTTACATTTTACAAAGGGTTAGGCGCTAGGCTGGAACGTGCCATTATGAATTTTATGCTTGATACTCATGTTGAAAAACATGGATATACAGAAGTTATCCCTCCGATAATGGTTCACAAACGCAGTATGTATGGAACAGGTCAGCTTCCAAAATTTGAGGAAGACATGTTCAAAGTTGCCGGAACGGAATATTATCTTATTCCAACAGCAGAAGTGCCTGTTACAAACATGTATCGAGAGGAAATTTTAGACGGAAGCAAGCTTACAATAAAGCATTGTGCTTATACTCCGTGCTTCCGTGCGGAAGCAGGCTCTGCCGGGAGAGACACAAGAGGGCTTATCCGTCAACACCAGTTTAACAAAGTGGAGCTTGTTAAATTTACAAAGCAAGAAGATTCTTATGAAGAGCTTGAAAAATTAACTAAAGATGCTGAAAGCATTTTGCAGATGCTTGGGCTTACTTACAGAGTTGTTAAGCTTTGCTCTGGGGATTTGGGATTCTGCTCTGCTATGACTTACGATATTGAAGTTTGGATGCCAAGTTATAACCGTTATGTAGAAATTTCAAGCTGTTCAAACTTTGAAACTTTCCAGGCTAGGCGTGCAAATATTAGATATAAAGACAGCTCAAAAGATAAAGCAAAATTCGTGCACACATTAAACGGAAGTGGTCTTGCAATCGGGCGTACAACTGCCGCAATTTTGGAAAACTTTCAGCAGGAAGACGGAAGCATTATTATTCCGGAAGTTTTGCATAAATATATGAACGGGACTACTGTAATAAAATAGTTATAGTTGAAAGGGGAAACTTTACGGCTTCCCTTTTTAGTTTACCGTTATTTAAACGTGGAGGATAATAAATGAAGGAATTTTTAAGGCGCAAGGATATTGAGTTTTCATTAAAACGCTATGGAATTGATGCTCTTGGGGCAATGGCTTTGGGGTTGTTTTCGTCTCTTATTGTAGGTTTGATAATAAGGGAAGCAGGGGCAAAGCTTGGCATTGAAATTTTAGTAAATATCGGCTCAAAAGCAATGGGAGCAGTTGGACCTGCAATTGGCGTTGCTGTGGCTTATGGGCTAAAAGCGCCGCCCCTTGTGTTGTTTGCGGCGGCTGCGTGCGGTGTGGCAGGCAACGAAGCCGGAGGACCAGCCGGAGCATTTATTGCGGCGTGTATTGGTGCAGAATTTGGTAAAGCTGTTTCAAAGGAAACAAAAGTTGATATTATTGTCACCCCCATTGTTACTATAGTTACAGGTATTGCCGCCGGACTATTTGCAGGACCATATATACAGTACGTAATGAGTGCACTGGGCAAATTTATTATGGTTGCAACGGAAATGCACCCAATACCAATGGGCGTATTAATTTCTGTTATTGTGGGAATGGTGTTGACGCTTCCAATATCCAGCGCCGCACTTTGCGTTATGCTGGAGCTTGGAGGCATTGCGGCAGGAGCGGCTTGCGCTGGGTGCTGTGCCCAAATGGTTGGTTTTGCAGTTGCAAGTTATAAGGAAAACAAAATGGGTGGGCTTATATCACAAGGGCTTGGTACATCAATGCTTCAAGTCCCTAATATTGTTAAAAACCCAAAAATATGGATTCCACCTACGCTTGCTTCGGCAATAACAGGACCTCTTGCTACAACGGTGTTTAAAATGGAGAATATACCTTCCGGGGCAGGGATGGGAACATCTGGGCTGGTGGGTCAATTCGGTGCTTTAACGGCAATGGGTTATACGGCAGATGTATTTTTAAAAATCGCTTTTATTCATTTTATTTTGCCGGCTGTTTTAACAATTGTTTTCAGCGAATTTATGCGGCGGAAAAATTGGATTAAACCAGGGGATATGAGACTTGAAAATTAGAAACGTAATTGTAATCAGTATAAATATGTAAGGTTGTTAGAATAAATGGTATACTGAAGGGAGCGACTAAAGAGTTGCTCC
>CAZJGG010000018.1:0-48818 GCA_964545475.1 uncultured Eubacteriales bacterium
AACAATGGGTAAAATGTGAGAACAAAAAATTCTGTTATCCAAATGACCGCTAAATAACCGCCTCTCACAAATTCCATAAACTGACCCCGCTCATTTATTAAGCCCCATGTTCCTACTGAATTAAACATAACTATATCCTCAAAAAAGTATTTAGGCTGTAAAACACAACGTAATATCATGTAAGCTGTTATTTTAAAATCTTTAATAAAATCATATTCAAACCCTAAAAGCATCAGTTCATACTTTGCAAAATTGTACCCGAAAAAACAGTTCCATTTTATATATGTACCTATTAATAAACCGCATATTACAAAAACAAAGCAATAATAATCCTTTGGAAGCTTTAGAATTTTTACTAAATATTTTACCGTTTCCCCCAAGGTATAAGCAAAGACCAAAAAAACTGCCAAAAACATATAAATACTTGGCATTAGCTGCATTGCGTATACATAAATTGTGTTTAAAAAAGAACATAACAAAACCAACAACAAAAACATTAGTATGTAACTTTTAAAATTTGTTCTATCCATATAATCAACCCTTATTAAATAATACAATGTATGTACAATTCAACGAATTTATTCATAAACGGTTTAATTATTGCAAGCTGGACGCTTTATATTATTGCATATATACGGCAAAGGCTGTATAATAGATAATGGAAAGAAATGCAATGAAAATGAAAAGGGGTATTGCAATGATTTATTCACACGAAGTTGAAAAGATGACTTGCGTTGCAAAAGGCGTTTGCCACGAATCCGCGCCTATTCCGCAAGAGGGAAAATGGCTGCCTGCAAAAGAAGTTAAAGATATATCTGGGTTAACCCACGGTGTTGGCTGGTGTGCACCGCAGCAAGGCGCTTGCAAGCTTACGCTTAACGTAAAAGACGGCATAATTCAAGAAGCTCTTGTTGAAACACTTGGTTGCTCCGGTATGACACATTCCGCTGCAATGGCATCTGAAATTTTACCGGGAAAAACTATTCTTGAAGCGTTAAACACAGATCTTGTATGTGATGCAATTAACGTTGCTATGAGAGAGTTGTTTTTACAAATTGCTTACGGACGTACTCAAACAGCGTTTTCTGAAGGTGGTTTGCCAATAGGCGCAGGTCTTGAAGATTTAGGTAAAGGGCTTCGCTCTCAAGTTGGCACAATGTACGGCACATTGGCAAAAGGACCAAGATATTTGGAGTTAGCTGAAGGTTATGTTACTAAAAACGCATTAAACGAGCAAAATGAAATTATCGGCTATGAATTCGTTCATTTAGGAAAAATGACGGAAATGATTAAAAAAGGCGTCGACCCGAAAGAAGCGTTTGAAAAAGCAAAAGGTACATACGGACGGTTCGACGAAGCGGCAAAAATCATTGACCCGCGCCATGAATAGGAGGAATATAGCATGATTACATTTGAAGGTTATGAGAGAAGAATAGACAAAGTAAACGCTTGTTTAAAAGAATTCGGCATAGAATCTTTGGAGCAGGCGGAACAAATATGTAAAGACAAAGGTCTTGACGTTTACAACATGGTTAAGTCAATTCAACCTATAGCATTTGAAAATGCTTGCTGGGCATATGTTGCCGGTGCGGCTATCGCAATTAAAAAAGGGCTTACAAAAGCAGCTGATGTTGCAGAGACTTTAGGTATTGGGCTTCAGGCATTCTGTATCCCGGGTTCTGTTGCAGAAGACAGAAAAGTTGGCATTGGTCACGGTAATTTGGCGGCTATGCTTTTAAGAGAAGAAACTTCATGTTTTGCATTTTTAGCTGGCCATGAATCTTTTGCAGCTGCAGAAGGCGCTATCGGTATTGCAAAATCTGCAAACAAAGTTAGAACAAAACCGTTAAAAGTTATATTAAACGGTTTAGGTAAAGATGCTGCGCAAATTATTTCAAGAATAAACGGCTTTACATATGTTGAAACTAAATTTGATTATGGAACAGGTGAATTAAACGTTGTTAAAACAACTTCTTATTCACAAGGGGAAAGAAGTAAAGTTAACTGCTACGGCGCAGACGATGTTCGTGAAGGCGTTGCAATTATGCACAAAGAAGGTGTAGACGTTTCTATTACTGGAAATTCTACAAACCCAACTCGCTTCCAACATCCTGTTGCTGGAACATACAAAAAAGAACGCTATGAGCTTAATAAAAAGTATTTTTCTGTTGCTTCCGGAGGCGGCACAGGCAGGACTCTACATCCAGACAATATGGCTGCTGGCCCTGCTTCATACGGTATGACAGATACAATGGGAAGAATGCATTCTGACGCTCAGTTTGCCGGCTCTTCCTCTGTTCCGGCTCACGTTGAAATGATGGGTTTTATAGGCATGGGTAATAACCCAATGGTTGGTGCTTCTGTAGCGGTTTCCGTTGCTATTGAGGAATCTTCTAAATAATAATGGTATATTGTAAATGCTAGGGTTATAAACTCTAGCATTTATTTTTTCATTTTATTAAAGTAGGCGGACCATACATTGTTATAAAATTGTAGTTTATTTTTTTTTTATTTATGTTATAATAATTATGGAAAAATTTGATTTGAGGAGAGTACGTATGTGTAATAACAATGAAGATATGGAAAAAAACAAGCAATGCTCTTGCTCTCACGGTCATGACGGTGATTGTGGCTGTGGCTGTGGTTGTGAGCATGAGGAGGATTTAGAAAAAGTAACTATTACGCTTGAGGACGGAACAGAAATAGAATGTGATGTTTTAGGGGTATTTGAAGTTTCTGAAAAAGAATATGTTGCGCTTTCTCCTGAAGATGAAGATGAAATTTTGTTTTTCAGATATGAAGACGATGAAGAAGGCTTTACAATGACGGACATAGAAACTGATGAGGAATATGAAGAAGTTTCTACTGCATTTTTTGAGGTTATATTGTCAGACGAGGATTTTGAAGAAGATTTTGATGATGAGGAATATGATGACGAAGAAATCGACAGCGACGATTTTGATGATGAAGAATAATATTTATTTATCGGGGATTAACATACTTGTTAATCTCTTTGTTTTTGTCTAATGAATATTAATAATACTATTTGCGCATTATAATTAGAGCAATTTGACAAAACATTAACAGGTGTGGAGCAGGAACAGCAAACGATTCACCGCTGTTTTTGCGAACATAGCTGTTAATGTTTTTGCAAATAACTATAACTGTTAATGTTTTTGCATAATTTATATATTAGTATTATATTTTAAATATATATAAGTTATATTTAACAATATTTATTAACATTTCAAAGTTATTACTTAGTATCATACTGTATTTAGTTATTTATTTGATTAAGTATTGATAATACTATATATAAATATAATAAGTGTATTATATGTATTTATATATACAAATAGTATGGTAATGTTTTTGTTATTAATAATCAAATAGTATTATATTGAATTTTATATAAATATACAAAGAGTAATAATTTAGTAAATATTAATTATTTGCGTTGTAAAAAAGTGCATATTTAGTATAAAAATAGGTAATATTTAACAAAAAATGTATAATTATGTTTTTTTATATTAATAAGTCGTAATAACGCTTATTTTTCAATGTTATTTTCATTTGTCTAATTAATGTTGACAAATAGTTATGTTCAAATATGACTAAATATTTCTTCATTAATTATAAAAAATGAGTTATTATAATTATGTATCTAATATATTAATTATGAAAAAGAGGTGTTTTAATGAATAAGGACAAACTAAGAAAGATGATTGGCGATAATATCCGTAATGAGCGCATTAAGAGAAACCTGTCTATAGATGAGCTTGCGGAATTACTTGGGCTGACATCTGGGTTTGTTGGGCTTATAGAAAGGGGTAAGCGAGGTGCGACTGCTCATACGCTATATAGATTGTCATCTGTATTAGATTTGCCCCTAGATAGATTCTTTGAAGAGACTGGGAGTTCTCTAAGTCTTAGAGAAAAAGAAAAGATAGATAAAAAAGAGGAGCCCATTATATCAAAGCGTTCTAAATTAAATAGTTTAATTTATGATTTAAATGAGATTGAACTTGAATTTTTAATTTCAGTAGTAAAAAGCTATAAAACAACACAAAACCTTTTATTCGATGAAAAAGACGACGACGACGAAGATTAAAATATATAACAATATAAAACATCAGAACAGCTTTTTAGATTAAATTCTCAAATTGCTGTTTTTTTGTTTTTATTTTTGATATAATAATGTGAGATATATAAATTAATGTGAGCTCTATATAAAGGGGGCAATAAAATGGAAAAATTTCAAACAAAAGTTGAACAGCTTATTAAAGATTGCAAAACTTGGGCTGGACTTAATAAACCAGGTATTAGTGCTGATGATGCTGATTTAATTGTTTTATCTATACCTTATGACGGTGAATCCAACGACCGAAAAGGCTCTTACCTTGCGCCACAAGCCATAAGAGCAATAAGCGGCACCGTTTCGCCCACAAACGAATATTTTGAAAGTTTTTCACAATGCAAAATTTTGGACTTAGGAAATGTTAACGGTGAAAATAGAGATGTAATCTTTAAAAACACTGGGGAAATAATTAAAAAATTAATAAAAAAAGATAAATTTTTCTTTGTAATCGGCGGTGACCATTCCATAACAATTCCTGTAGAAAAGGCAGTTAACGATGGGTTAGACGAGCAATTCGGAATTATTCATATAGATGCACATTTTGATCTTTGTGATTCTATTGGGGGGGATCAGCTTTCCCATGGTTCTACTCAAAGAAGAGCTTTAGAGCTATCTAACATAAAAAATACCGATAACATATTTTTTGTTGGTATAAGATCAATAGAATTGGATGAAATGGACTTTTACTACCGAAACAATATTAACGTTATTACGGCTCGTGATATTTATTTAAAAGGTGTAGAATCTAGTCTTGAAATTATAAAAGAAAAAATGAGTAATTTTAATAAAATATATGTTACAATAGATATTGACTGTTTGGATATAGGCTTTGCAAGCGGTACTGGCAATCCGGAGGCAGGTGGTCTTACTCCAAGAGAGCTTTTAACTCTTTTAAGAGGGATTTTTGAGCTTAACGTTATAGGGTTTGATATTGTAGGCGTTGCACCCGAGCTGGACCCTGCGCTTTCAAGCGTTTATGCGGCGAGGAAAATAATAATGGAGTGTTTTTCACACTATTTTAGAAAGAGAGGGCTTTTGGACAGATATATTAACAATGACATGAACATTACAAAAATTAATCATATAGAATGGAGCGAATTAAATGAATATTGACACAAAATGCATTCATTCAGGCTACAGGGCTAAAGATGGAGAACCCATTGTTATGCCCATTTGCCAAAGTACAACATATCGTTATGAATCATCAGACAAGCTAGCCGAACTTTTCGATTTGTCCAAAGAGGGGCATATATATTCAAGGATATCTAATCCAACACTTGAATTTGTTGAAAAGAAAATCGCTGCTTTAGAGGGCGGAACAGGGGCTGTTTTGTGTTCATCCGGGCAATCTGCAATATTACTAGCTATTCTTAATATTTGTAGCGCCGGGGATCACATAGTTTGCTCTTCGGCTCTATATGGCGGAACTATGAATTTATTTAATGTAACAATGAAAAAAATGGGTATTTCTGTTTCGTATACAGACCCTTTGGCTTCTGAAAGTGAAATTGAAGAGTTGATTACAGATAAAACAAAAGCAATTTATGGTGAAACTTTATCAAACCCAACACTTGTTGTTTTTGATTTTAACAAGTTTTCCAAAATTGCAAAAAAACACGGTATAGCATTAATTATAGATAACACTTTTCCAACTCCTATATTATGTAGGCCCTTTGAACATGGAGCGGATGTTATAATACATTCCACAAGCAAATATTTTGACGGCCACGCAACAGTTCTTGGCGGTGTTATTATAGAAAGCGGAAAATTCAATTGGGCAAACGGCAAATATACGGAATTTACCGAGCCTGACCGGTCTTACCATGGGGTTGTTTATACAAAGGACTTTAAAGACTGCCCATACATAACAAAAGCAAGAGTTCAGTATTTGAGAGACACTGGTGCTGTTTTAAGCCCTTTTCAGGCATTTATTTTGAATATGGGAATGGAAACCCTTCATTTGCGAATGGAAAGACATTCTCAAAATGCTTTAGCTGTGGCAAAGTATTTGGAAAATCATCCTCAAGTTGAGTGGGTAAACTATCCAATGCTTGAATCAAATAAGCAAAAAGAGCTTGTTAAAATGTATTTACCCAAAGGGGGAAGCGGTGTTCTGTCTTTCGGGCTTAAAGGTGGTAAACAAGCTGGGGTTAAATTTATGGACAGCTTGAAACTGGCAAGTATTGTAACTCATGTTTCGGATGTTAGAACGTGTGTATTGCATCCGGCATCTACAACACATAGGCAACTTTCAGAGGAACAGCTTGTAGAGTCCGGGGTTCAGCCTGAACTTATAAGGCTATCTATCGGAATTGAAGATATTAACGATATAATTGAAGATATAGAACAGGCAATTACTTCATAATAACCATTAAATTTAGCTTGTAAATAGAATTCAATTATGATAGACTTGTTGTATTGCAATATTGTGACTGCACCTTTTCGAAAGGATAAATTTATGGGAAAAGGAATTGAAAAATTTAATAAATTTGCTCTGAGGCAAGAGTGGATGCAGCTTGAAAAAAAGGCTAATAAAACCATTTCTATATTTTTAATGATAGCTCTAATCATTGGTTCTGTTTTAAATATCATTTTTAGGTTATTTGCTAATGGTAAGATTAATTTAACAATTGGGTTAGGATGCGCTATTTCACTGGTCGTGTGCGTTGTAATTTATTTTATCAGTAAGTCCAAATGGGATGAAAACTATAAATATATTTTATTTATGATAGTTTCGTCTATAATGTGTCTGGTAAGCACTATAATAAATAATCAAATTTGCGGTGTTGCGGGGGTAATAGTTTCTGTTTTACTGCTGGTGCTTTCTATAATTTATTTAAATAAGGCCTTCTCTCTTGCTATCGCCATATCTTCAATAGCAGGGCAAATATTTGTTTATGCCTTGTTTAAAACAGATTTAACAGTTTTATTTGTTAGAGTTATATTTATTGAATCGTTGTTTGTTGCTGTTAATATAATTAACCGTTTATATGTTGATAAAATTAATGAAGGGTTGAATAACTCTATTTTTGACCCATTAACAGGTTTGCCAAACAGAATGATGTTTTACGACAGGCTTGCCCAAACAATTTCTCGCACTCAACGATATAAAAATATGGCTGCAGTAATTTTTATTGACTTAGATGGGTTTAAGTTAATAAATGATACATTAGGGCATGAAGTAGGGGACGAGTTGCTTATTGCCGTTGCGGACAGGCTCAGAGCTCGTGTTCGGCAGACAGATGCCATCGCTCGTATTGGCGGCGACGAGTTTATTGTTATTCTTGATGAAATAAAAACTTTTGAGGAAATAAACATTGCTGCCGGAAATATATTGGAGAATTTGAAAAATCCATATATGATAAACGGTGCAAAAATTATAATTGGGGCAAGCATGGGTATTGCTGTTGCGCCAGTAGATGATACCACAATTGACGGAATTATTCGTAAAGCGGATATGGCAATGTATTTGTCCAAAGAAAAAGGAAAAGGGTGTTTTTCTTTTTCATCAAACGAAATAGACATAAAAAACCAGAAGAAAATGGCTCTTGTATCAAGGCTTTCAAATGCCTTGACAAACAACGAATTTAAGCTTTTTTTTCAACCACAAATAGAAATAGAAATAAACGGAATAAACATTGTTGGTGCAGAAGCTTTTTTAAGATGGCAATGCCCAGATTCTGGGCTTGTTTCTTCCGCAGATTTTATTGGGATTGCGGAAGATTCAGGGCTGCTTATCCAAATCGGAAAATGGGTTATAAATGAAGCTTGTAAAACTATTAAAGAAATTGAAAAAAGTAACCCTAATTTCAAAATAAGCGTAAATATTTCTGCAAAGCAGTTTAAAAATACTAACTTTGTGGAAGATGTTAAGGAAGCAGTTACTAATAGTAATATTATTCCTAGTAATTTGCAGCTTGAAATAACCGAAAGCGTGTTTTTGTCCAGTGATGCAAAAGAAAAGCTTTTTAAACTTAAGGAAATTGGTGTTTTAATTGCATTGGACGATTTTGGTACTGGTTACTCTTCGCTTAGTGCACTCCATGAATTGCCTATAGACTACTTGAAAATTGACAAGTCATTTATTGAGAGCTTACATAAAGAGGATAATAAGGAAGTTGCCGCTGCAATAATTTCAATGTCTGGCGTTTTACAGATAGAAACAATCAGCGAAGGTGTTGAGGACGAGAAACAGTTAGAATATTTAGTAAAAGCAGGCGGTAATTTGTTTCAAGGGTATTTGTTTTCACACCCGGTTGAAAAAGACAAATTCGTGGAAATGCTTAAAGATGGTATCGGCGATTGTAAAGAATACGCCAGTTTTTATCAAAAATCAAAAAGTAACCAACATTAAAAACCTTGCGCTCCTCCTGGGGGCACAAGGTTTTTTGTTTTAATTATTTTTAATATTCTATTCCATGTTCTTGGGCTGTTTCTGCAATAATGTCATGAAGCTTCTGAGATATATTTTTGTCAAGAGGTTTTGGTTTATGAACGCTTAATATGCGTTTTGTTTCTTCAAGAGCTCTTTGGGCTAAATCCTTTTTGCCTTTAGAGTACCACTGCGCATATGGTTGCCTGTCGAAAAGAGTTGTAACGGATTGAATTTGCCCCATGTATTTGACGGTATGGTCTTCCATCAGAAAATGACCGCCGGCACCTACCGAACGGATTAAATCTGTTGCCATAGTTTCGTCTGATACAGGTATGCCGCAAATTACTCTGCGAATCATTTTTGCAATTTCGTTGTCAACAACAAGCTGGGCAAAGTCCATTGTCATGCCTAAATCCACCATACCAAGGCCGTAAATCATGTTGGCCCCTGCCAACGCTGAAAGCATCATGGATAATGTTTTTTCGTGCCCTGCTTGTTCGTCGCCTAACTTAGAGTCTGTCTAGCCGCCGGCAACATAACTTGGAATTTTATAATATTGAGCCATTTTGCAAACCGCTGCACTAAGCATTCCAAGCTCGGGGCAGCCGACTGTTGCAGAGGCGTTTCTTAAATCCATAATAGTTGTGGAGCTTCCGTACATATTTGGTGTTCCCTTGTTTGTTAGCTGGCCTAATACTATGCCGGAAAGCACTTCTGCGTTATGTGTAACCATTGTTCCGGCTAAAGTGATAGGGGCTGTCCCTCCTGCCATAGCCATAGATAAAACAGTGCAAGGCACTTTGTTTTCGGCATAAACAATTATTGGTTCTGTAGTTTCCGGAGATATGCAAAGAGGGCTTGTTGGGCATACAACCGTTGAGGTTATTGGTCTGCGTTCAAGCTCTTCACGGCTTCCTGCTACTGCCAAAGCCATTTCAATAAATTTTTCAGCTTCTTTTTTGCTGTGAGCGGATTGCGCCGAGTGTTTCGTGCTGTTTGAAACCATTGCTTCATAACTTACTAAGTTAGCAATAACGTCCGGAACATCTCTTGCTTCTACTCCTACGTCAAGTAAATCATATTGGTCGAGATAATCTACTAAAATTGCAATATTCTTTTGGTCTTCCAAGGTGGACGGTCGAAATTCCCCCGTTTCTATATCAACAACGTTTACACCTTTTGAAAAATTGCAAAAATTAACCCGAGTGCTTTCCATTATAATATCATTTTCCGAGTCTCTGGCGGCAAGAAGCACTGTTGATGGCGCAGAATCAATGGCTTCCTCTACAATACGTGGAGGTATGTAAACTTTATTGTTTTTTGCGTCTACAGTACAGCCGCCGCTTGCATAAATTTCTTGGGCAAGCTTGCATTCTGTTCTTATGCCTTCTTGCCATAAAACCTCTAGTGTTGCATTGTGTATGGCGTCCATGGAGTCGTTTGAAAATACGTTAAGCCCGAAACCATCGTAAGAACTGCCGGAGGACTTAAAAGAACGTCTGCTCATAAAAATACCATCCTCTCTGGGCGTGTTATACACGCCCAAAACTTATCATTCCCCGGTTGAATTTAAGTATTTAACTTGCTCTTCTGTTAATTTATCTAACCCAATATTCATTGCTTTAGCTTTAAGGTTAGCAACCTTAAGGTCAATTTCTTCAGGAATTTTATATAAATCCGGTTTTAAGCCTTTGCCGTTTTGAGCAATATAAAGCGCGCCATACGCCTGAATTGCAAAACTTAAATCCATAATATCTGCAGGGTGTCCGTTGCCTGCAACAATGTTAACAAGTCTGCCGTCTGCCAAAACGTTAAGTATTCGTCCATCTTTTAAATAATATCCGTCAATAAACGGTCTACGGCTTTCAACTTTAACAGACATTTCTTTAAGCTGTGGCTTGTTAAATTCCACATCAAAATGACCAGCGTTTGAAATAAGTACGTTATGTTTCATAACTTGATAATGTTTTTCTGTTATAACATCATTACAGCCGGTGCATGTTACGAAAATATCGCCGTATTTTGCGGCTTCGTCCATAGGCATAACTTCAAAGCCGTCCATTGCGGCTTCAAGAGCTCTAAATGGGTTAATTTCCGTAACAATAACTTTTGCTCCAAGCCCTTTTGCTCTGTTTGCAACGCCAGAGCCTACAAAGCCATAACCTGCAATAACAACAGTTTTGCCTGTTATCATGACGTTTGTGGAATACATAATAGCATCCCAAGTGGATTGACCAGTGCCGTGGCGGTTATCAAACAAATGCTTGCAGTTAGCGTCGTTAACGTTCATCATTGGGAAGTTAAGAAGCCCTTCTTTAACTCTTGCTTTAAGCCTATGAATGCCGGTTGTTGTTTCTTCACAGCCGCCTAAAAGATTTTTGGCATATTCTTTGCATTCTCCTTGAAGAAGCCCTACAAAATCGCCGCCGTCGTCAATAATAATATCCGGGCAAAATTCAAGGGTTTTCTTTAAATGTTCAACATATTCCTGCTGTGTAGCATTATGAAATGCATAAACGTTAAAGCCTAAAGAATCAAGCCCAGCGCAAATATCGTCTTTTGTGGAAAGCACGTTAGAACCTGTAATGGCAACATCTGCTCCTCCTGCACGAAGAACCTGACCTAAATAAGCTGTTTTTGCTTCGAGATGCACCGAAACGGAGATTTTCATGCCTTTAAAGGGCTTATCTCTTTCAAACTCCTGTTCAATTTGTGAAAGAACAGGCATAAAAGACTTAACCCATTCAATTTTTTTAACACCCATTTCTGCAAGTGATTTGTCTCTAATAATACTCATAATAGCCTCCTAGTTAATTTTGAATAGCTCCTGAAACTAAAATGCCGATTGATGAAACTCCGGCAGTTATAACAACATTAAATAGATTTGTCTGACCGTTTCCGAAATAAAACGCTACTTGCCCGGAACCGTAAGCCACAAAAAGGGAAATTATAAGGCCTGCAATGCTGAACCATACCATGGCGTATGCGCCGACTTTTGCTAGGCTGCCGCCATGAGGCAAATGCTCTTTGCTCATAACGTCTTTCCAATATAAATCCCATTTTTTTATTCTTGGGTAAAGCAAAATTGTAATTGGCATACCCAAGACAATTGCCGCTATAGAGTTGTTAACAGGGATTATTGAACCTAATGCCGCAAAGGGTACATAACCAATCATATCAACTCCCCAGGCAATAAATAGCCCACAAGCGCAAGAACCAACAGTTACAACAATTATGTAAAGAACAACTTTTTTGCTGCCTTTTAAATCGGGTGAGTTATCACTGCCTAAAACCGATAAGTTATCCCACAATTTATAAGGCACATAAGCATATAAGAAATTGCCGACAAAGCCGAATAAAGAACCAAAGCTAACTGTTCCGCCTAAGATGTCCGCAATTGTGTTACCAATAGCAGCTCCCCAAGCAGCAGCAGGACCAAAAAACAAAGCAAAAGCAACAGGCACTAAGTTTCCGGGTCTAAACTCTGTAAAGCCCGGAATAATTGGTAATGCTTTGAAAGGTATTAAAAATGCGGCATAAATTGCTGCCGTAAGCGCACAAAGTATAATCATTTTTGTGCTTTTCCACATTGTAAAGACTTCTTTCATAATATTCGTCCTACCTAAAGAGTTCTTAAGAAAAAAAAGTAAAAGCATCAAATATATAATAAATTATTTTCCTAATATTTTCAATACGTTTATTAATAGAAAATTATAAATCTATATTAAATTTTTTATTTAAAGAATCACTAAATTTTATAGTCGAGTCATACTTTCCACCATTTTTAACAATTATTTTTTCAGAATAAATATTATTTATTTCACATGTAATTACAACTTTAGCAATTCCTCGTTTCTTTGCCTCCGCAAGTGTAAGCTCCAAAATTTTATTGCCGTAACCCATGTTTCTGTATTCAGGGCAAATACCATAACCTATATGCCCTCCGAAAAACTCGTTGCTTTCGGAAAGCTTATGCCTTAAAATTGATGCGCCCAAAACTTCGCCGTTTCTTTTAATAAGCCAATATGTTGAAAAGTTGACATTTTCTTTTGTTATTAAAATTCCTCTTTCTATTTTATCAATC
The DNA here is from genome assembly GCA_964545475.1 of uncultured Eubacteriales bacterium. Lineage (GTDB taxonomy): Bacteria > Bacillota > Clostridia > Lachnospirales > JAISER01 > CAZJGG01. The sequence continues at coordinate 12,598 of CAZJGG010000018.1, forward strand.
AAGTTTAAATAGTCGTCAAAGGGGTCGCAGTTAACCGATAAAATCCATGGAAACAGGGGCAAACCAGAAGAATTCCATCTGCTTATCATTTGTTTATATTGATTTTTATATATAATATTAGGTTTAATTAAAATACACAAAATTTTATCCTCCGTTAAAATACAATGAAGTTTTTTTGAGCAAGTATTATTTTACAACATAAACACTTGATTTTAAATAGTAATTCGTATATTATAAAATAATTCACTAAACAAAAAGAATAGGGGTTATTAACCGATGGATAATAACAGGGATTATTTAGAAGAACTTTTAAGGTTCTCTCACGATAATAAAGCGACTGACTTGCATTTATGTCCTGGCAGCAAACCTCTTATGCGAGTTAATGGCGGCTTGGTTGAAATAGAGGATACCGAAGTTGTTATGCCGGCAACTATAAATAATATTATAAACGAAGTTCTTGATGAAAAAAGGCGTGTAAAGCTTTTTAACAGCAAAGTTCTTGATTTTTCATTTTCAAAACCGGGCTTAGGGCGTTTCCGTGCTAATATTTATTCCCAAAGAGGAACGTTTGCGGCGGCTATCCGTATGCTCCCTTTTGATATTCCTCCTCTTTCAAGCTTGGGGCTTCCGCCTGCCGTAGATGGGTTTACCACAAAAACGAAAGGCTTATTTTTAGCAACCGGAGCAACAGGAAGCGGCAAATCTACAACTCTTGCAAGTCTTCTTAATGAGCTTAATGAAAATTATCATTACCATATTATAACTATCGAAGACCCTATTGAGTATTTACATAGACATAAAAAAAGCTTAATGACCCAAAGAGAGGTTGGCGAAGATGCGGAATCTTTTGCCCAAGCTCTTCGCTCGGCATTAAGGGAAGACCCAGATGTTATTATGGTTGGCGAAATGCGAGACCCTGAGACAATTTCAATTGCTCTTACAGCTGCAGAAACAGGCCATTTGGTTTTATCAACTCTTCATACTGTTGGAGCGGCAAAAAGTATTGACAGAATTATAGACGCATTTCCGCCGGAACAGCAAAACCAGGTTAGAAGCCAGCTTGCCACAGTTTTGGAAGGAGTTGTTTCTCAACAGCTTATTCCAAGAATTGATAAAAAAGGAATGGTTTTGGCAACGGAAATTATGATTGTTAACCCGGCTATTAGAAATTTAATAAGAGAAGGCAAGCATTATCAAATTAATAGCATTTTACAAACCGGGCAGGGTCAAGGTATGCAGCTTCTGGAGGCAGACCTTGCCAAACTTTGCAACGCAGGAATAATTGATAAAGAAGAAGTAATTTTAAGAGCTACAGACCAGCAATTACTTCAACAATTCTTGAATAGGAGGTAATTATGTCAACATTTTTATTCAGGGGCTACACTGAGGACGGACACAAGGTTTACGGAAGCAAGGCATTTCCATCTAAGGATATGGCAGAGAAGTTCATTGAACAAAAGGGATATACAGGATACCAAATATATGAATCAAAGACACAATACTCTGCAACCGGGTATAAGATTGTTTCCCCAAAAGATTTGTCTATTTTTTCAAGGCAAATGAGCGTTATGTTTTTTTCAAACATAACAATACTTGAGGGAGTTTTGCTTTTATCCGAACAAGCGGAAAACAAAAACTTAAAACTTGCGCTTGAAGAAATTCATTCCCACATGGAAAACGGATTAACTTTTGCAGATGCTTTAAGCATGTATGAACATATTTTCGGTTCATATATGATAAATATGGTATTAATAGGTGAATCAAGCGGAACTCTTGACGGCATTTTCATGCGGTTGGCTTCTTATTTTGATAAAGAGTCTGGTATACGTAAAAAGCTTAGAACGGCAGTCACATACCCTGCAATTTTGACGGTTTTAATGACAGGCATAATATTAATACTTATTGTTAAAATTTTGCCTATGTTTAACGATATTTTAAGTTCTATGGGCGGGCAAATGCCGGCACTTACAGCAATTTTGCTTTCCCTTGCAAATTTTATCAACGATTATTTAGTATTTATAGTTGTTATAATTGCGGCAATTGTTTTCGGTTTATTGTATTACATCAAAACAGAAAAAGGAATGCTTTGGTGGGCAAAACAGAGAATGAAAATTCCAGGTGTAAGTTACGTTACATCACGTGTTGTAACATCAAGATTTTCTCGTTCCATGGCAATATTGCTTAAATCCGGGGTTCAGCTTTTAAACGCACTTGAGGATATTCTACCTCTTTTGGACAACGCTTATATAGAGCAAAAATTTAGAAAAGTTATTGAAGACGTTAAAATGGGAACTCAGCTTTCTGATGCTTTAAAAGAAGTTGGGGTTTTTCCACCGTTGTTTTTAAAAATGATAGTAATTGGTCAAAGCACTGGTCATTTAGATGATATGCTTGACAGAAGCGCAAGTATTTTTGACGAAGAGGTTTACGATGCAATTGAAAAAATTACAGTAATGATTGAGCCTATCTTAATAATAATTTTATCAATCATTGTAAGTATAATTTTATTATCTGTAATGCTTCCTATGATTAGTATTATGAACGCTATTGGATAATTTGGAGATGATTCCATGAAATTAAATTTGGATTTTGACTTGAAGCTTGTTAGCCAAATATGTTTGCTCACAGTTATAACAATTGTTGTTGTTTATTTATTTGTGGCAATGGTTGGCATGAGCAAAAGAAACATGGAACAACAGCCACAAAAGATTAAAGAAGTAATAGATAAAGCCCTTGTGCAATGTTATGCCCTTGAAGGCGCATTTCCATCGGACATTTATTATCTTGAAAAATATGGCGTGCTGTTTGATGACGATAAGTATCTTTATGATTACGATATTTTCGGCGTTAACTATTTTCCCCAAGTAACCGTAATTTCAAAAAGCTGAGGTGATTTTATGCTGAAAAACGAAAAAGGAAGCAGCCTTGTGGAGCTTGTAATGGTTATGATGCTTTTAATCCTATTCGGCGCTACTATATATACAATAATTTTTATGGGCAGTTCAACTCAGGACAGGATAATAAAGGAAAAAGATGCCCAAATTGAAGCGAGAATAGCAATCTCCTATATAAACGTTAGGTTGCGGCAAAACGACGCCCAAGGCAAAATTTCTATAATGCAAAACCCAGTTAATAACCAAAATTCAATTGTCATTCATGATAATTATGAGGGAACGCTTTTTGATACATGGATTTACTGGTCTGACGGGGTTTTAAAGGAATGCCTTGTTTACCCTGGGGAAGAAGTGACGGATGAGCCGGGAATGTATACACCTATAGCAAATATTAGTGGGTTTGATATTCAGATTAAGGACGACGGCTCTCTTTACAATAAGGTTACCTATGAATTTAATGGTAAAACAAAAACATTGGAAAATGCGGCGTTTTTACGAGCCGGCGCTGATTTTTAACGGGGGCGTTTAATTTGTTTAAAACAATTAAAAAATATATGAGTAATGAAAATGGCTTTACGTTAATGGAAGCTGTAATTTCTATTGCTGTTTTAGCCATTATTTCCGGGTTTATACTGCAAATGTTTATTGTATCCAATAATGTTAACAATAAAGCAGGAGATATTGACTCAGGAAATTCCATGATTTTTACTGCTGTTGAGCTTTTTAAAAAAAATCAAAGTATGGAAGAGTTTTTGAAAGAGGACTTTTTTTCGGGGAGCACTGTTATAAATAATAATTATAATACTACGATTTATAAATGTTATGATAAAAGCTATAATCAAATACCTGATTCGGATTTTACCCCTGAAGATATTTCAGAAGACGTTAGGCTTGTTCTTTTAATTGACATAAAACGTGGAAAAACTGCGGAAAGAGCCGAAAACTACGTAGAGGACACTTCACGCCTTGATGTTTTAGAGGCAACGGTTATTTGCAATGAAAAAGGCAAGGATAAAGAGCCTTACGAAGTTGTAAGCATACAAGCAAGCAAATTTTTTGCGAAATAGGTGATTATATGAAAAAGCTTTTTAACAACGAAAAAGGCGCAACTTCGGTTTTAGTTATATTTATGATGATTGTTCTTGTAACTTTGGGTACATTTGCTATAACTTCTGCTCTTGTTAATTACAGGTTTGCATACCATACGGTAGATTGGAGCAAAATGTATTATAAGCTTGAAGACAAAGCGGAGAATTACTTAAAGGACGTTAACGATGGATTGATAAATGCAGCAAACAGAGCTGTTAAACAGGTAAATTCCGAAAATGGAATAAACCTTAACGAGGATTTTAATAAAGCTTATTGTGAATTTGCCCTTGAAGAAATTAAAATGTTAAACGATAAGTACCAACAGAATATTGAAACTATAGAGAATGATAATGTTGGAATCTGTTATTTAGAGCAAGAGTTTATATCAGATGATAACCCTGATTCTCATTTAACTGTAAAGATTTTAATAAAAAAACCCGATAATTATTTAAGCGTTAAAAATGTTTCTGACGGTGATATTGTTACGATTGTTAACAATAACGAAACGCTGTTTGAAGTTGTTGAATGGAGACAATGGCAAACTCCGGTTGAAATCGAAATGTTTGAAGATTTATGGCCGGGAAATGACTAATCATTGATTAATTAACGCAATATTATCGGAAAGGTGATTTAAATGAGAAAGCTTATTAAGTACACTTTATTTATTCTACTGTTTTCTCTGATTTCTGTAACTAATGTGTTTGCTAACGGTGCAATTGATATTACCAAAGCCGATAAAGGCATAGTAACTGTAAAATATAGTGGTGACTTATCAAAAGGAATAAAAATAGTTGTAAAAAAAGACGGCGGAGACCAATACCCTTATACCCTTAAATCTAACGATGTAAGCATTGTGCCTTTGCAAATGGGTACAGGTAAATATACCGTAACGTTGTTTGAAGGAATCGGCGGTAACAAGTATAAGCCGTTGCAATCAGAAGCTGTAAGCGTTAATCAGATAGATGAAAAAGCTATGTACACAAGCTCATCAATAATAGTGGACTTTGTCGCAAGCAAAGATGCAATCCCTTATTATAAAAACTTAACATCATCAAAAGAGGGAAACGTAAAAATTGATACTATTTATGATGATGTTGTGAAAAATTACAGTTACGATTATGACAAGGCTAAAAATATGCCTAAGGAATATATACCAGTTATTGATAATATGTATAAAGTTAAAAAGGGTATTTGTTATGATTATGCCGCTATTTTTGCCGGTTCTTTAAGAAGCCAGGGTATACCTACAAAACTAATTATGGGATATGCCCCGGAAATAACCGAATATCATGCATGGTGTGAAGTTTTAATAGATGGAAAATGGGTAACTGTTGATACCACTTATGATTCACAGATGAATAAAAATAAAGCAAAATTTACATTTGCTAAAGATGGTTCAAAATATAAAGTTGTAAAAGTTTATTAATTATGATATAATATTCCTAATATTTTGATTGGAGGGGCAATGATGGCAGTAGTTGAAGAAATAATACGCATAGAGCCGGATAATTCGATAAGCTTTGGCAATTATTTATCAAAAACAAAGCTTAAAGCAGATGGCTTTGAGTTTAATGGAGATTTATATAAAGTTAAAACCCATAATGAAATTTTAAGGCTTGAAAAAAATGGGAAATTGCTTTTTGAATCTGTTCCTGGTGCAGTTGCGCATTATTTTAAAATGGACGAAGAAAGCGTTTCGTTTAAAATAGAGGGCTTCGAGGATACGCAGATTACAATTGAACTTGAACCGGAAATTGAATATAAAATTTTAATTGACGATATTAATGTTGGAAGTATGAAGTCTAACCTTTCAGGGAAAATTAGCTTCAGCGTAGGCTTAAATAATAATATGCAGGATGTTAGAATTAAAAAAGTTTAATTTAAATAGGCTTCTTGCAAACGCTTTTCTGCGTTTTGTAGGAAGCTTAATATTTTTAAAAAACGGATGTGATCTTTACGTCTAAAGTTAAAACTATTTTTAGCTGTATTGAATGCGGTTATGAGTCTCCTAGGTGGCTTGGGAGATGCCCGACTTGCGGAAATTACAACACCTTAGTTGAAGAAGCGACCGAAGTTAAAAGCCCAGGGGTAAAGCAAGGCGCAAAAGCTTCGTCCTATACAACCCTTGATAAAATTACTCCAATGTCTTCCCAGCGTATTTCTACAAAAAATTCCGAGCTTGACAGAGTTTTAAGCGGCGGAATTGTAGAAGGTTCTTTAGTCTTAGTTGGCGGAGACCCTGGTATAGGCAAATCAACTTTGCTTTTGCAAATTTGTGAGGCAATTGGCACACAGGGCAAAAAGATATTATATGTTTCTGGGGAAGAATCTTTACAACAAATAAAAATGAGGGCGGAAAGGCTTCAAGTTTCAACAGGTAATTTATATTTGTTTTCGGAAACAAATATTTCTTATGTTGAAGATGCCATAAACGAGCTAAAACCTAACCTTGTTATTATTGATTCTATTCAGACAATGTATAACGAAAATGTTTCCGGTGTTTCCGGAAGCGTCACACAAGTTCGGGAAAACACTTCAACATTTATGAAAATTGCAAAAGGTGTAAACATATCTGTTATTATTATTGGGCATGTTACAAAAGAAGGGTCAATAGCAGGTCCTAAAATATTAGAGCATATGGTTGACACAGTTTTGTATTTTGAAGGCGAAAAGCGGCAAATGTACCGCATTATCCGGGCGGTTAAAAACCGCTTTGGTGCAACGGATGAAATCGGCGTGTTTGAAATGCGGGACAAGGGGCTTTTTGAAATTGAAAACCCATCGGAATATATGTTAAGCGGAAGACCTCTAAATGTTTCCGGCTCTGTAGTAACATGTTGCATGGAAGGCACACGCCCCTTATTAACAGAGGTTCAGGCGCTAATAAGCTATACAAATTTTGGTCTGCCCCGGCGCATGGCTACAGGGCTTGACTATAACCGGGTTACTATGCTTATTGCTGTTTTGGAAAAGCGGGGAGGGCTAAAACTTGGCAGCTATGACAGCCACGTAAACATAGCAGGGGGTATGAAAATTATTGAGCCTGCTCTTGATGCGGCTGTTGCTCTTGCGGTTGCCTCCAGCTATGAGAACAGAGCGGTTGACCCGTTTACAATGGCTTTTGGGGAAATTGGCTTAACCGGAGAACTTCGAGCTGTTGCTTCTGCTGAAAAAAGGCTGTTTGAAGCTTATAGACTTGGCTTTAAACAATGTATTTTGCCCCAGGCAAATTTAAAAGGGCTTAAAAAGCCAGACGGTATTAGGGTTTTTGGTGCATCTAACGTTAATGAACTTATAGAGGTAGTTTTATAATAACGGAGGTATAAAATGAACGATAAATTTTTAAGAAATTATGCTGAAGTTTTAGTGAAAAAGGGAGTAAACATGCAAAAGGGGCAGGAAGTTGTTGTTTCCTGCGATGTTGAAAATGCTTACTTTGCAAGGATTGTATGTGATGTTGCTTATGAGTGCGGCGCATCTTTTGTAACAATAAGATGGGAAGACGAAATCATCACAAGGTCAAAATTTTTAAATTGTGCAGAAGACAAGCTAATTGAAATACCAGCGTGGTATAAAGATTTTTACAGTTATTATGACAATAAAAAGGCATGCTACATTAACATTATAAGCGACGACCCGGACTTGCTTAACGGGATACCCTCCAGCAGAGTAAGAGCTTTTACTCATGCAAGAAACAAAGCGCTTAAAGAGCATTCCAAAAACATAATGTTTAATTTTGTTAGCTGGACAATTGCAAGCGTTCCTTCTAAAAAATGGGCAGAAAAAGTGTATCCGGGCTTAAATGAAAATGAAGCAATTGAAAAGCTTTGGGAGGCTATCGCTAAAGCTTGTTATGCTGACGGGGATAACCCTGTTGAAGACTGGCAAAAGCATGTTGACACATTTACTGAAAAAATGGATGCATTAAACAGGCATAGCTTTAAATATTTAAAATTTAAAAATTCACTTGGAACAGATGTAACCATTGAGCTTCCAAAGGATCATGTTTGGGCAGGCGGAAGTGAATTAAACCGTGACGGTACTGTTTTTTCTGCAAACATTCCAACTGAGGAAATTTTCAGCGCACCTGTAAATACTGGGACAAATGGCAGAGTTGTGGCATCCATGCCTCTTGTTTACAAAGGCACAGTAATTGAAGGAATAGACTTAACTTTTGAAAACGGTATCGTAGTAAGATTTTCTGCAAAAACTAATGAAGAAACTCTTAAAGGAATTTTAGAAACTGATTACGGCGCAAAAATGCTAGGGGAAGTAGCTCTTGTAGGGTACACCACACCAATTTCCCAAATGAAAACATTGTTTTACGAAACCCTTTTTGATGAAAATGCTTCATGCCATTTTGCCCTTGGCAAAGGTTATCCTTGCCTTAAAAATTATGAAAAGCTTTCCGATGAGGATATTATAAAAGCAGGTATTAATGATTCTTTGACCCATGTGGATTTTATGATTGGTACTTCTGATTTAAGTATTAAAGGAATAAAAGAAAATGGTGAAGAAATTGACGTTTTTGTAAACGGTGATTTCGCAATTAAGTAAATTTATACAAACCTTGAAAAAACACTGATGGAAAATTTTATGCTTTAAAATTTACAAAAGCATTTTATTCATGAATTTTTTATGATATAATGTTGGAATAATATGCTTAAATTTATATTAGGAGGTTTTTACTAATGGTAAAAGTTGGTATTAATGGTTTTGGTCGAATTGGCCGCCTTGTTTTCAGAGCTTCATGCGAAAGAGATAACATTCAAGTGGTTGCAATAAACGACCCATTTATCGATCTTGAATATATGGTGTATATGCTTAAATATGATTCTGTACATGGTCATTTTAAAGGCGAAGTTAGCATTAAAGGCGACAAACTTGTTGTTAACGGCAAAGAAATTACGTTTTTTGCAGAAAAAGATGCAAGTGCAATTCCATGGGGAAGCGCAGGCGCAGAATATATAGTTGAATCTACAGGGGTTTTCACAACAACTGAACAAGCTTCTGCTCACTTAACAGGCGGCGCTAAAAAAGTTGTTATTTCAGCTCCATCTAAAGATGCAAAAATGTTTGTTATGGGTGTAAACCATGAACAATATACTAAAGACTTAAAAGTTGTTTCTAATGCTTCTTGCACAACAAACTGCCTTGCGCCTCTTGCAAAGGTTGTAGACGACAATTTCGGTATTATCGAAGGTTTAATGACAACTGTTCACGCTACAACAGCTACTCAAAAAACTGTTGACGGTCCTTCTAAAAAAGACTGGAGAGGTGGTCGTGCGGCGGCTGCAAACATCATCCCTTCTTCAACAGGTGCTGCTAAAGCAGTTGGCGAAGTTTTACCACACTTAAAAGGCAAACTTACAGGTATGGCTTTCCGCGTTCCTACAATCAACGTATCTGTTGTTGACTTAACGGTGCGCCTTGAAAAGAAAGCAACTTACGATGAAATCAAAGCTGCTATTAAAAAGGCTTCCGAAAACGAATTAAAAGGCATTTTAGCTTACACTGAAGACGCTGTTGTTTCTTCAGACTTTATCGGCGAAGTTTGCACTTCTGTTTTTGATGCGCAAGCCGGTATTGCTCTTAACGACAATTTCGTTAAATTAGTTTCCTGGTATGATAATGAATGGGGTTATTCAAACAAAGTGCTTGACTTAATTTCCCACATGTCTAAAGTTGACCAACAATAATATTATATAAATATATACTCAAAGAAAGTGCTAATTCAGTTTAGTACTTTCTTTTTTTGAGTATAATATAAATATATATAAAATAATACTGAAAACAGCATTCTTTTTATGAAGTAAGTGCTTGACGCCAAAATTTTTTATTCATAACAAAACCACCATTTAGTCATAATCAAAGTAAGGCTAGATATAATAAAACAGTATTTTCTATTATCGGACTTATACACTATCTTGAATATTATAACATAAAGCGGTTGCACCAGTCTTTAAACTACGAAACCCCTGCCATGATTTACTTTGATAATAAACTTAATTGTATGGCAGTAGTCTTTTAATAATTGTTTGATATTAATTATTATCAGCTCTTAGCATAAAACAGCATATTAACGCTATAAACGCTAAACCGGACATGCAGAAATAGGCAAAAGTAAAGCTACCGAATGCTTCCTTTGTAAACCCGAAAATATAGTTGCCAAACATTGCGCCCATACCAAGGGAAAGGTTAAAAATCCCGAACATTTTTGCTGTTTTTTCCGGCGGTTGTGTTCTCGAAACATATGTAGGGTGCAGCCCAAAAATGCCATTAAATGAGCTTGAATACAATGCGCAAGACAATAAAATTAAAATAGGTCCTTTAGCTATAGCCGCTACAACAACTGACACAAAAACAATGCTATAAGTTATTATCATAGCTTTTTTAGCGGTAAGTTTATCAGCTAAAGCTCCTGCGGCAGCACCACTGAAAATGCCCACAAAACCAAGAATCAACCAGCTTATTCCAGCTACTTTTGTGCTAATATTTAAATCCTCACGCATATAGGCGACTAAATAGCTGGAGTATGGAATCAAGTAAAGCCCCGAAATTACTAGCATTGTATATAATATAATAGTATGGATAATATCGGTTTTATTCATATCCAATGGAATATCGAAACGTTCTGCTTTTGGGACGTTATTTTCTGTGTATTCAACTTGCTTAACGAAATATATTGCCATTAAACCTATAAAAAGACTTAGTAAGCCAAAAAACAAGTAAACAAATTGCCAGTTGGCTCTTTGGAGAATTATAGGAATTAAAAACCCGTTAAGTATAAGACCGTATGCAGTGCCTCCGGACACTATGCCAATGCATTTGCCTCTTATTTCCCCAGGGATCGTTCTTGACATAAGCTCTACCATAGGTATCCAGGAAACAGCGGCAAAAATGCCTTGCAACCCAACAATAATGAGAATTAGCCACCCGTTTTTTACAAAGGTTAAAGATATAAGGGATAATATGCACAAAAACACTGAAGTGTTAATTAAGGTTTTTGCTCCAAGCTTTTTAGAAAAAACACCTCCTAAAAATGAAAAGGAAAGATAAAGCGCTTGGTGTGCCGCATTAATTCTGCCGATAAATTCATAACCTAACCCTAAATCATTTGCAACATCAGGAGAAATCATTGAAAATATATATCTCCCAAATGCAAATGTAATTGTTATCATAGCAGTAAGGCTAGCTATGTAAAAAATAAATTTGGTATTTCTAGTCATAATACCATCCCCTTAGAGCCTGTTTGGAATCTCGCTTTTAGTGGATTTTTGAGCAAATTTTTTGAATCGCAAGGAAGTGGTGAACGTTCATACTAGAAGAAGTATGGGCGTTTGCCACTGACGCAGCGATTCGGAAAATTTGCCGAAAAGACACTGAAATGGAGATTCCAAACAGGCTGTTATATAATAGCGTAACGATTCACGTGTAAAAAGGTAAATAACGAAACGTTATGTTTATTATATGATACTATGTTAATATATGTCAATAAAAAATAAGCGGTTAAAAAACCGCTTGAATTAATTTTAATTGCATATTTCTTGTACAGAATTTAATTTAATAAAATCTGTTTTTAGCTTAAAACGCTCCTTTTTCTCAGCATCACTTCTCATTCTTTTTAAAACAACCTCTGCGCATTTTTCCCCAACCAAATTTATTGGTTGCCAAATGTATGATATGCCTGGTTTTATAACTTCTGCAATTTTTTCAATGTCAAAGCCGATAAAGGATATATCTTCAGGGATTGAAATTTTGCTTGCGCTAATTGCTCTAAGTGCGCCGATTGTTAGTTCCTCATTTGTAGCTATTACGGCTGTTGGTCTGTTTTCAAGGCTTAAAAGTTTATTCATACCATCAAAACCGCTTTGCATATCATATCTACCGAAGATGAACAAGCTCACATCCGGGCTAAGCCAATTATCTTCAAAAGCTCTGGTTACGCCTTTAAGCCTTTCATTTACGCAAAATGCGCCTTCAGGGCCACACAATACTCCAATTCTGGTATGTCCGTTAAGTATAAGGTTTTCCGCCGCTAAATACATTCCGTTCATAGTATCAATTAATACTACATCTGCTTCAATGCCGGAGAAAATATTTTCTATAAAAACAACAGGAATTGTAATGGTTTTTAGAAAATCTAAAATCGTTTCGTCTAAATCAAGAGCAAAAACTATTACACCGTCTACACCGCCTTCGCAGGCGTACTTTACTTGGTCTGCCTTTATTTTGTCATCATCACTTAAATCAAAAAATACTGTGTAATAGCCGTTTTCCAAAAGTTTATTTTGAATACCGGGTATTAGATGAGAACAAAAATGGAAATCAAGTTTAGTGATTATAACGGCTACAGTCATGGTTTTGTTTCTCTTTAAATTTCTGGCAGACATATTTGCTTTAAAACCGAAGTGATTAACGGCTTCTTCAATTCGTTCTCTGTTTTCTTCTCTTATGTTTAACCCGTTTATATATTTAGAAACAGTGCTAATGGAAACACCGGCACGCTTTGCTACATCTTTTATTGAAGCCGCCATATTATCAACTCCTAGCGCATTTCAAATTTTTTCATATATTTATAAAGAGTTTCTCTAACTAAGTTTATTTCTTTTTCCTTTATAACCCGTTTTGGAAAACAAAACGTATTTGACCTGTCTGGTCTTATTACAAAAAGCGTTTCGGTTTCAAAAGCTCTGGAATCTTTATCAACTGATACAGATATTTCTTCGCCGTTAAAAGGTTTTATTCTGCCGTCTGTAAAAAAAATTATTTTATATGTACCTTTTGCCAGCTTAACTTTTTTAGCGCCGTTTTTTGCTTTATACTGCGGATAATACTGTACATATAAGAAAACTCCAAGAGAAAGAAAAGGAAGAACAAAGTATTCTAAATTATAAGGGTTAAGAGCATAAAATACAACTAAAATTGCGGCAACTGCTAAAAGTATAAAGGAAACTGCCTGTTTAATTTTTTTACTGAACTTTGAAGAAAGTAAAAAGAAAGCCTCATATGCTTCTTCATAACTTAAGGTATAAGAGAGATTTATACTTTGAAGTTTGATTTCTGAGGCTGATTCTTCATCAATATTTTTCATTTTTGACCTCCGTTATTTGTCTAATTTTAAATCAATTATATTTCATTAATGTCACATTTGCAATATATAAATAAAATAGTGCAAAAAAAATAAAGTTATTTGTATATTTTGCTTGACAATTTTAGAGCTATGTTTTATACTCTGTTCAAGTGGCTAGAGAATAGAGGAAAGCGACTCCATATGGTGGAGTGCGCTTTTTTTTGTTTCTTGCCAAGAATTAATCTTGAATATTTAAAGGAGATGTAAGCCGTATGTTGTCAAAGCAGGAAATCATTGTGCAAATGGGCACTATTGTTGGCGAAAACAATGTTATTACGGAAAAGGCGGTACTTGAAGAAAGCAGTATAGACCGTTTTCGCAAATACGAACTTGTAAGCGGAGTTTTCAGCCGTCCGATTCCCGCAGCTATTGTAAAAGCTCAAAACACAAAACATGTGTCGGATGTTTTAAAATTCTGTAACGAAAACAAAATAAATGTTATTCCAAGAACAGGTTTTTCCGCTTTAGAGCAAATGTTGGAATCCACAAAGGAAAATCACATAATATTAGACGGCTCTGATATGAAAAAAATAATTAGTATTGACGAGCGCAATATGCAATTAACTTGCGAAGCAGGTGTAGAGCTTGAATACGTTGAAAATATAATAAGAGAAAAAGGTTTAACAACAGGGCATTCTCCTCAATCCAAACCTTTGGCGCAAATGGGCGGCTTGGTTGCAACAAGAAGTATAGGGCAATTTTCTACACTTTACGGCGGAATTGAAGACATGATTGTAGGCTTGGAAGCTGTTTTTCCAAACGGCGAAATTACACGCATTAAAAATGTTCCAAGGCGTGCAGCAGGCCCGGACATTCGCCATGTTGTTACAGGCAGTGAAGGTGCATTATGCTTCATTACAGAAGTTACGGTTAAAATGTTCCCTTACTTCCCGGATAATAACGTATTTTTCGGCTATACCCTTGACGATATGAAAACAGGCTTTGAAATTTTAAGAGAAGTAATGGTAAAAGGTTATAAGCCATCTATTGCAAGGCTTTATGACGAAGCCGATGCTAATACTCATTTCTCTCATTTTACAAAAGATAAATGCGTTTTGATTTTTATGGCAGAAGGCCCTAAAACAGTTGCAGAATCCACAGGAAAAGGCATTGAAGAAATTACTGCTGGTTATCCCCAGTGCAAGCCGGTTGACTCAAAGTTTATTGCTGATTGGTTTGCAAATTTAAATTGGGATATTAGCAAAGTTTTAGAAGAAAGAGAAGAAATTGTTCAAACACAGAACATTGGTTTTACAACGGAAGTTGCAGGATGTTGGGATTGTATTAACGAAATTTATGAAACATGCGTTAGACGTGTTAAAGAGGAAATCCCGGATATTACATGGGTTGGAGGGCATTCATCTCATAGCTACATAAACGGAACAAACATGTATTTTGTTTACTACTATAACATTGTTGACTGCGAACCAACAGAGGAAATAAACAAATACCACATTCCAATAAATAAAATAATTGTTGAAGAATCAATTCGCTTAGGCGGAACAATGGTTCACCACCATGGCGTTGGAAAAGCACGCGCCCCTTGGATAAAAGATGAATATGGCTCTTCTTTCTACATACTTAAAACCTTGAAAAAAGCTTTCGACCCTAACAACATTATGAACGCGGGAACTTTGATTCCTGAAAACATGCTGGAGGAATAGGCTTGAAAATTCTTGTATGCTTCACGGAAGCGCCGGATTTTGATACATTGTCTGAAAGCGCATGGCAGGAGCATTTAAGCGTTAAACCTGATTTTACTTTTAATAAAAAAATATTTAACGGTTATGATGAAAGTGCATTGGAGTGGTCGTTAAAGCTTGGGGATCAATTAAAAAAGGCAGGAAAAGATTACGGTATGACGGCATTAACCGTTGGCGGCAATGCTGATTCTCCTTTTTTAAAAACATTAAACGCTCTGCCCTTTGAAAAGGTTGTAAACTGCGATTATACTGGGGACAAGTATTTTAGCCCGGAAGCTATTACAGAATGTATTAGCAGCTATATAAAAACAACCGGGGGCTTTGATTTAATTTTAACCGGAAAATCAACAAGTACAGGGGCAAACGGACTAACACCTGTATTATTGGCAAATAAGCTTCAAACACCTTTTTTGTCTAATGTGTCATCTCTTGAATGGGAAAACGGTAATTTGCGACTTTTAAGAGAAGTTGACGGTGGGGTGCTTAGTCAGCTTGTTGGTTTGCCGCTTGTACTTTCAATAGGTAATTCTAAGGTTAATTATTTAAGAGTTCCAACGCTTAAAAACCGAATTGAAGCTTCAAAAAAAGAAATCGTAGATTTTAAACCGGAAGTTGACTCTTATGAGCAAACAGGAATTTTATTGTCTTTAAAGAGAGAACAAAAGGTTCGTAAATGTAAATTTTTAACGGCGGAAACAGCTTCCGAAAAAGCGGCTGTTCTTTTCAAAGAATATTTGCAAAGAGGGAATAAACCGTGAAAACAGCATTTGTTTTAAATGCAGATTCGGAAGATTTTAGGGTTAATGCAGCGATTGCTAACGAGGTTGCTATAAAACATAATTTCGACGAATGCTGGATTATTTGCAGTTTAAATGAAAATATTTGCTATGAGCAAATAAACTTTGAAAATATACGTATTTTGCCGGTTTATGACCAATGGGATGTGCAGGCTGTATGCTTGTCGGTAAAGTCGACTTGGCAAGAGACAATGCCGGAATTGCTGGTTTTTGAGGGCAGTCTTTGGGGAGACGATTTAGCAGCGCAAGTTTCGTGTTTAGTAAACGCTTCTGTGTGTTTAGGGGTTAAAGAATTTTATTTTGAAGAGGGCTGTCTTAAAGTAAATAAGCCGGTTTATTCAAATAACCTAATTGGTGAAATACAGCTAAATAAAAAGCCGTACTGCTTATCTCTAAGCCGCAGGAGAGCTACCGAGGGTGAAAATAAGACGGTAATTAAGCAAAATGTTATATACATGCCTAAAACGGATAAAGCCACAAATAGCCCTATAATTGAAAGCAGTTTTATTCCAAACGAAAAAGGCGACGATTTAGCAGATGCTGACTTTGTAATAGCTATCGGCAGAGGAGCTAAAAACAAAGACGGGGTTAAGGCTGTTGAAGAAGCTTCACAGGAAATTGGAGCGCAATTGGGCGTTAGCCGTGCTGTTACAATGAACGGCTGGGCGGAGGTAAGTAAGTTAATAGGTGCTTCCGGCAAAATTATTGCCCCGGAAGTTTGTCTTGCTCTAGGTGTTTCCGGTGCGGCGGCTTTTACCGCCGGAATTGAAAACAGCAAACTTATTATTGCTGTTAATACCGATGAAAACGCACCTGTTTTTCGTATCGCTGATGTTGGCATAGTTGATGATTATAAAGAAATATTAAACACGGTTTTACCGCTTATGAAGGAGTACCGTTATGATTAGATCTGTTGACGAACGTTATTTAGATTATTTACATGATGAATCAAGACTTGTCGGAAATGCTAGGTCTATCTCTTTTCCTAAAACAGAAGAAGACGTTATTAAAATCGCTAAAGAATGTTTTAATAACAAGGTTGGTATAACGGTACAAGGTGCTAGAACCGGGTTAAGTGCAAGTGCAGTTCCGCTATTAGGGCATATAATGAATATGTCGGAAATGAACGGGGTTTTAAATTTAGAGAATGAATTTTTAACAGTGCAACCGGGGTTTACAGTTGATAATTTATATAAAACAATAAAAAATAATATGTTTTTTCCGTCAGAACCAACAGAAAAGACTGCAACTTTGGGAGGCGTTGTTTCAATGAACGCTCAAGGGGCAAGAAGCTTACTTTACGGCAGGGCAGGAAAATATATAGAAGCTTTACGAGTTATGCTTCAAGACTTTAATATATACGAATTTAAACGGGGACAGTATATATTTCAAAACAATGAGCTCAACCTTCCAAATGGTCAAATAATTAAACTAAACCCTGCAAACATAGGTCTTCCCCCTAATGCTGATGCAATAGATTTATTTATTGGAGCGGAGGGGGGTTACGGCATAATTACTGCCGTAACATTGAAGCTTGCTAAAAAGCCCGAGGAAATGTGGGGCATATGCTTCTTTTTTGCAAAGGATAAAGAAGCCGCTGAATTTATTGATAAAGTTGATTTAAGTAAAAAAGATGTAATAGCGGCTTTAGAATTTTTTGATACAAAATCTATGGGGCTAACGGCCCAGTTACAGGAAAATACCAATTCCTTAAGCGAATTGCAGAAAATCCCTACAGGGGCAATGGTTTATATTGAATTGCACTCACATAACCCAGAGGAAATAGAAGAAACTGCTGAAGATTTAATGGGATATGCGGCGGAATCTGGCAGTGATATTGATACAAGCTGGGCAGTTTGCGGAGAATGGGAGCTTGAAAGGCTTGAAGCCTTGCGCCACGGAGTTGTTGAAGCGGTTAATAAACAAATTGATACTATACATAAAAGTTATTCTGATGTAACAAAAATTGCTTCGGAAATGCAAATTCCCGAACTGAAATTTTCGGAACTATACGAATTATATAAAAGCGGTATTAAAGAGCAGGGACTTAACGCTGTCGTTTTCGGTCATGCTGGAAGTAATAACCTTCAAGTTAATTTTTTGCCGGAAAATCAGAAGCAAAAAGAAAAAGCCGTAACTTTAATAAAAACTTGGGCTGAACAAAACGTTCTTAAAAACGGAAACTTAGTTATGGAACAAGGTTTCGGAAAAATTAAAGGTGCTTGGTTTAAAGAAGCAATTAAACCCGAAATGAGTGAAGCTATTATAAGCCTTAAAAAACAAATGGATAAATTCGGGTTATTTAACCCAAAAAATTCGCTGTATTAAAGAAAGGAGGATGAGTATGAAAATTCCTTTAATAGAGCTTTTGGAAAACAACCCTATAATTGCCGCAATAAAAGATGATCAAGGTCTTGAAAAAGCTATTCAGTCTCCTTGCGAAATTATATTTGTTCTATATGGAAATTTGATTAACATTTCCTGGATTGTAGACAAAATTCATCATGCTAACAAATACGCCATAGTTCATGTTGATTTAATTGATGGCACTTCAAGCAAAGAAATTGTAGTAGATTTTATTAAAAGTACAACAAAGGCACATGGAATTATTAGCTCAAGAGCGCCGTTATTAAAAGCGGCAAAAGAAAAAGGCTTGTACACCATCCACCGTTTTTTCTTAATAGACAGTTTGAGCTATCATAATTTACCAAAGCAGTATGCCGCATCTCATGCGGACGTTATAGAAATAATGCCCGGTTGCGTAATACCAAAGGTTTTGGCCTGGGTGCAAAATTTAATGCACATGCCTATTATTGCCAGTGGGCTTGTTTGTGAGAAAGAGGATGCTGTTGCCGCATTAAAAGCAGGCGCTGTTGCAGTATCAACAAGCAGCCCTGAAATATGGGATGCTTTATAAACAGAGGAGGGAAAACGAAATGATGGAAATAACAGATTTTTCAATGGACTTTTTTTCAATAAAAGGTAAAAATGCAATTATAACAGGGGGAAATTCCGGGCTTGGGCAATGTTTTTCATTAGCTCTTGCAAAAGCCGGAGCAAACATATTTATTCCAACTATTGTTCCCGAAGACGGAAAAACTAAGGAATTAATTGAAAGCGTTGGGGTAAAAGCCGCATTTTTGGAAGCTGATATTACAAAAGAAGGCGTTCCTGAACAAGTTGTAAAAGCTTGTGTAGACACTTTTGGTTCTGTTGATATATTAATAAACTGCGCAGGTATTTGTAATGCGGCTCCTGTTTTGGAATTCGGGCGTAAACAATGGGATCCTATGATTGCTGTTAACTTAACAGCGGCTTTTGAAATGAGTTATGAATGCGCTAAATATATGATTCCTCAAAAAAGCGGTAAAATTATTAACATCTGTTCAATGTTCTCATATTTAGGTGGGCTTGAATCCCCAGCATACGCATCCACAAAACACGGCATTGCCGGGCTAACTAAAGCTTATTGCGACGAGCTTGCGCAACATAATATTCAAGTAAACGGTATAGCACCGGGTTATTACGCAACAGAAATTACAACAGCGACACGCCAAGACCCGGAAAAAAACAAAAGAGTTTTAGATCATATTCCAACAAACCGCTGGGGTGAACGCCTTGATTTAATGGGAACTACTGTTTTCCTTGCATCAAAGGCTTCCGATTATGTTAACGGTCACGTGCTTGCAGTGGACGGAGGATATTTAGTTCGCTAGTGGAGGTTTGTAAATGTCTGAAAAGTATATAATCGGCGTAGACGGCGGCTCTCAAACAACTAAAGTTACGATTTTTGACACAAAAGGAAACATTGTTTGCGAGGGCAAAAAGCAGTTGAAGCCAATGCACCGCCCGGAATTAGGGGGTGTTGAGCATCCGGACGATGATTTATGGTTCTCTCTTATAGAGGCTGGGCAGGATGCTATGTCTAAATTTGAAGGAAATAAAGAAGATATAATCGGGCTTGGTCTTTGTTCCATACGTTTTTGCAGAGTGCTTCTTAAAAAAGACGGAAGTCTTGCACAAAACGTTATAAGCTGGATGGATTTACGTGTTTCAAGCCCTTATGTACACGAAAACCCCGAAGTTGCTTACGTTGTAACAACAAACGGCTATATGACACATAGGCTTACAGGGCAGTTCAGAGACATGACGTCAAGTTATCAGGGCGAATGGCCTATAGATACCGATACATGGCAGTGGAGCGAAGACCCGAAAGTTTTTGAGCATTACAATATTCCTAGAGAAATGCTGTTTGACTTATGCGAGCCGGGGGCAATATTAGGAAATATTACGCCGGAAGCGGCGAAAGCTACAGGTTTTCCTGTAGGGTTGCCGGTGGTTTCGACTGGTAACGACAAAGCTGTGGAAGCATTGGGGGCAGGGCTTAAAGAAACAAAAACAGCGCTTTTCACTCTTGGTACATATATAGCTTGCATGATGCCGGGCTGGGATAACCCAAAAGGCACTCAAAATTACTGGACAAATTTTGCTTGTATTCCGCACCAGTATTTATATGAAAGCTACGGTGTACGCCGTGGAATGTGGGCAATAAGCTGGTGGAGGGACATTCTTGGGGAAGAAGCAGTTAATAAAGCAAAAGCCCTTGGCATTTCTCCGGAGGAATATTTGAACTCCCTTGCAAAAGACATTTCGGCCGGAAGCGACGGACTAATTACAATTCCGGAATTTTTGCCTCCGCCAAACGCTACGTATAAACGGGGGATAATGATTGGCTTTGACGCAAGGCATACGGCAGGTCATGTTTACCGTTCTATTATGGAAGCAATTGCTTTAACTATAAAAAACAAAACAGACGTTATGTGCGAAGAAGTTGGGGTTAAGCTTGAGAAACTTGTTGTTTCCGGCGGAGGTTCTTCCAGCGACGTATTTATGCAAATAATAGCAGATGTTTTCGGAATTCCTACAGAGCGTAACGTTGTAAACAGTTCTGCTGGAATGGGGGCGGCAATTTGTGTTGCTGTTGCTTCAGGGGTTTATGATTCCTTTGATACGGCTATTAAAGAAATGGTGCGTATAAAAGATAGATTCACTCCTGTTGAAGAAAACGTAAAGCTTTATAAGCGCTTAAACGAAACAGTTTACAGAGACGTTACAAAAGAAACTGATTCGATATGTCAAAAACTGCAATCGGTTTTTGAATAGGAAACGCTGCCAATAGAATAAAAGGAGGATTTTTATGTCGAACATGCAGATGAATTTACCAAATCCGCAAGCGGTTTCAAAAAAAAAAATTCGTTGGGGAGTTTTCCTTCCGCCTTGGATATTAGTTGTGTCTCTCTTAGCTTTAAATATGGTTAATTTTGAAGCGTTTATGCTTGTTATTAACACTGCAACAGGCTGGATTCTTGAAAATTTTTCTTGGCTGTTTAACAGCGCTTCATTTGTTTGCTTAATTCTTGCAGTAATTGCATATTTTGCGCCTTTCTCAAAAGTAAGAATTGGCGGCTCAAAAGCAAGACCAATGATGAGTTACACAAACTTTGTTTGGATTGTATTATGTACAATTATGGCGGCAGGCATTTTGCTTTGGGCTTGTGCAGAGCCAATGTACCACCTTTATGGACCTCCATCACACATAACAGAAGGTGTGAAATCGCCTCAGGCTCTTGCATGGGCACTTCAAACTTTATTACTTGAATGGACGTTTACTCCTATGGCGATATATTCAATTCCGGCAATTATGTTTGCATTTGCTTTTTATAACATGAAAAAGAAATACTCATTAGGATCTATGCTTTATCCAACTCTCGGGGACAAATGGACAGAAAGATTAATGCCTGTTGTTGACTGTACATGTTTATTTGCTCTTGTTGCTGGTATGGCTGCATCTCTTGGTTCCGGGACGCTTTTAATTTCCGGTGGTATGGAAAGCTTGTTCGGAATAACATCAGGCCCTACAAGCTGGTTAGTTGTTGCAGCACTTATAGTAACAGTGTTTATTATTTCAGCGGCTTCAGGGGTTATGAACGGTATCCGTATTTTATCCTCAGTTAACTCAAGAATTTATATGCTTTTAGGTGCATTTGTATTTTTAGCAGGCCCAACGGCATACTTGTTAGACCTTATGGTTGAAAGCATTGGTCTTTATTTAAGCGATATATTCAGAGTTAGCTTATGGACTTCAACATCCTCAGGCGACGGATGGTCTCGTTGGTGGCCAACGTTCTACTGGTGCAACTGGATGGCATGGATGCCTGTAACATCAGCGTTTCTTGGAAGAATTGCAAAAGGCTACACAGTTCGTGAAGCGTTAAACGTTATTTTTGTAATTCCGGCAGCGTTCAGTATAATATGGCTTGTTCTTTTCTCAGGAACGGCAATTAACTTTGAACTTGCAGGTTTGGGAATTAATGATGCAATGCTTGCCAGTGGAACTGAAGGCGCTACATATGCAATGTTCAGACAGCTTCCTTTATCAGTACTTACAATTCCATTGTTCTTGTTAATAGTATTTGTTTCTTTCGTAACAGCGGCAGACTCAAATACAAACGCTATGAGTGGTTTATGTACAGAAGGGCTTTCTACAGAAGACCAAGAATCACCAATGGCTATTAAAATCGTTTGGGGTATAACAATTGGCGCTCTTTGCGTAATTATGCTTACAGCGGCCGGCATCGACGGCTTGAAGATGGCTTCTAACCTTGGAGGTTTCCCGAATGTATTTTTCTTAGTATTAATTTGTGCAGGGTTTATTAAAGTGCTTAAAAACCCGAAAAAATACGATACATTTAAAGAAGATTACGATGAAAACGGAAAACCAACTCCGTCAAAAACTCAATTGCCGGAAAATCAAGACCCTAACAAAAAGTCATCTTTGCTATACAAAATATTCCTTGATATCTAGAGCAATTTGTCAAAATATAAACAGCTATAAAACAGACTCTAAGAAAATAATATAAAAGCCGGCATATATACGTTGTTATGCCGGCTTTTATACTTCACTAAAGTCATGGTCGTCTATTTACTAATAGTCTTTACAACTGTACTGATTGTATGATAATATGAAATGAAAATTTATAAATCTTGGTTATTGTTAAACGTGCAAGATTGGATTTGATAGAGTGATTAATATACTAATATTGGAAGATAACACAATTTTACTTGATGAATTAGAGCTTTTAATAAAGACAAGCTCTGAGCTTAAAAGCTTAAGAAAGGAAATAAATGTAGTTAAATGTGATTCTTTTTATAGAGGGCTTGAGCTAATAAGGTCTAGTATATTTAATATATTTATGTTAGATATAGATTTGGGAACAAAAGCGACGGGTTACGATTTTGCAAAAGAAATAAGAAATATAGAGCATTATAAGCTTAGCCATATAATTTTTTTAACAGGGGATGTTACAAAAGAATTATCTGCCTATAAAAACATACATGCTTACAGCTATTTGTCCAAGCCGTATTCAAGAAATGAATTAATTGACATTTTATATACTTTAATAAAGCATGAAAAGACGGAAACTAAACAGGAAAAGCTAATTATAAATGTGGACGGAATTAAGCGGCTTATAAACCTCCACGATATAATATGTGTTGAGGCAAAGGGAAGGGGCTGCCGTATAGTTACTGTCTTTGAAAATTTGGATGCAAACTATAATAGTTTAAAAGATGTTTCTAAAACCTTATTTAGCAGTCAAAGCTTATCCTTTGTTCAATGCCATAAAAGCTTTATTATAAGCAGTAGTTATGTCGAATCTGTTTCTAAAGGAAATGATTTTGTTAACATGGAACATTTGCCTTTTAGCGTGCCTATGGGCAAAAAGTATCGGGAGAGCTGTTTACATATTTTGAATTCTAATTTAAAAGGATATGAATGATATGTTTGACTATAATGATTATATGATTTATTTTATTTCTATATTATTTGACACATTAGGATTAATTGTTCTATCCAAAAAAATGCTTGGAGTTTTTAAAATTCACTTTTTAAAAATTGTTTTATTAGTTCTTTTATTTACTTTTGCACTTATGGTTGTAGATGACAAGCTTAATGCTTTCGGCTATTTGGTAAATACTATTATATACATATTTATGCTTATCATTACATATAAGGAAAAATTTATAAATACTTTATTTGTTTATTTAATTTGTATAATAATTCTGGGGAGCGTTCAGACTTTAACTCTTTTTACGTCCACACAATTTGGATATGATGTTAATAACGGTTTTGTAACTATTGCAATGCAAAGTGTTAACTTAATTATATATTGCTTAATATGTAAGTTTCCGCTAATTAAACTGGTATATAAGTATTTAGTTAAAAATGATAGAGTTTTTACTTCAATAATTATCAGCAGCTATATTGTAATGTTCTTCGCTGTTATTTATTATAAATTGAATTTTATAAATATAAAAGAATATGTTTTATTATTATCATTGCTAGTACTGATTTTATTTTTAGTAAACCTAATTATTTCTGTTTATGGACTTAAAAATCAAGAGCAGAGAGAGAAACTTAAAATATATAATAATTATTTATTTCTAGTTGAGGAAATGCTTCTGGATGTAAAATCAAGGCAACATGAATTTAATAATCATATCCAAACTATTTCTGCGCTTCCCTCTCTGTATGATAACTATGAGCAATTAGCATATGAATTGAGAAACTACACTGCATTCGCATATACGGATGATAAAATATTAACTCTTTTAAAGCTGGACAAAAAAGTAATATCTGCATTAATATACGCAAAAATGAACCAGGCGAAAGCAAAGAACATAGATATATCTTTAAATATTGAAACACATACAGTAAATACAAAAGCAAAAGATTATGAACTTGTAGAAATAATGGGTACGTTAATTGATAACGCTATTGAAGCGTGTGGGGGCAATAAAATATTAGTAAGGATATTTAGTGAAGATAATAGATTTGGTATTGAGGTTATGAATTCGTTTCCATATGTTAATAATGAAAGTTTTACTCTGTTTTTTGAACGAGGGTTTTCAACGAAAAAACCCTCTACTAAAAGTAGAGGGTTAGGTTTATACAATTTAAAAAACACAGTCATAAATCAATATAATGGTGTAATACTCACTGAAAACATAAACATAAATGAAGAGAATTATGTTTCGATTTCAGTAATTATTTAATGTTTTTTAAATGCGCAGGGCATTCATGTTCTCCCCAGAACATAAAGCTACTTGCTTGTACTGCCATAATTGGAGCCATAACTACTAAAAGGCTACATAAAGTGAACATTATTTTTGATTTCATAAAAATTTTCCCCTTTCAAATCTTATAATTTTTTTATTTAAAATAATATTAAATAACATATTAAATAGGTAAAGCATTTTTTCTGTCTTTTTTTTGATAAGCTTCTAATAACTTTGCGAATATTAATTGAATATTTTGCAATATTACAACCCAAGTTAATTCAGCTTGAAAAGGGTTGTTTTTTATTGCGAAAAATGCAGTTAATATTGTTAATGCTGTAGATATAAGCCTAAATCGCATTTTTCTTTCTTTGCTGTAAATAGGTCTATGCTTAGAGCAAATTGGCGCAAGCATGAAATTTACAATTACTCCTAAACTTAACGCAATAATACGGACTTCATTACTTAAATAAAAAATATTTGGCATAACCAAGATGCAGAGAATGAAAAAAATTAAGGTAAATGCAAAACAACTCCAGAACTTTGCGAAGTGCAACCCACCGGCAAAAACCCTAATGCTTGAAAGCGCTAAAGCAACAATGATGAGTTCATTAAATTTACCCAGTGTTAAAAAAATTATAGATAAAATAATTAATTTTTCTGATTCCGACAGTACAGTAAGCAAAGAGTATTTTATATTTTCTAGTTGCTCAAATGAATAATTATATTCACTGGGGACTGCTTTTAAAAATTTTTTAATCAAAAAATCATTTAAATTTATTTGTACCAATTTAACAACCTGCTTGTCCAGTAATTTATTATCTAATTGTAATTTTAATACCTTTTTTTGGAAATGTAAATAGATATGTAACAAACGACCTTATTTTCGTAATGAACGTCAAAAAATAAATGTATATGACATAAAAAATACATTTTATAACAAAAACATTGAGTTCAATTAGTCATATGTGCTATTATTGTGTAACATTAATTTGCTAACTAGTTTGCGAAGCCGCCTGTCCTCCCCTACATAGCCATTTTGGCGGTTTCGCCTTTGATTGGATTGTAGTAAACAAAATTAGCAGTACATTGAGCTTTATTTAACATCTTATCTTTAATATTGCCAATTTATTGACATAATGTTTATTTGCTTTTCAAAAGTCAAAAAACAGAGAGAGTGTGATAAAGTGGGAATATTTAAAAAGAATAAACATATTAATAAAAACCAAATTTCACAATATGTTGATGAAATGCTTAAAGATATGTTCACTGATGTTATGCAAGAGGCTTTAAAAGCTGAGCTTGCTATAGACATTAGATACCCGAAAGCAGTTCTATTAAAACAATCAATCTTAAATAGTAATAAACTTTCAGAATTATCAGATGATAATGATGTAAGTAATGAGAATTGTGAATATTATTTGTAATAATACAAACTTTGCATCAAATCAAAATGATTAAAATTTTATGCAAAATAGAATGGCAGAAATTCAAACTAAAAATTTGATTTTCTGCCACTTTTTTTTGTATAATTTATTCTTGAAATTTCAAATAAATGGATGCAAAATACATTAAGATAAGATTGATTTTAAACATATAGTATAGTTTCGATTTTATTTTCTTTACTTTTATTATAATAAATGATACAATTAGCTCTATAAAATAAAATAAAATTTAAATAGCACAGGCATTAATATTGCCAAAAATCGTTTTTTGTCAAACATAGTTTAGACTAAGATTAAAAAAGTTAATTCTTTGGGGGAATATACTTGATAAAAAGCATATTAGTTTTAGGTGATGAAAGGCTTTACCAAAAAAGTGAAGAAGTTACAAAAAACCAACTTGAAAACGTTATACATATAGCTAATGACTTAAAAGATACATTTATTAATTTTAAAAAAGAATACGGATTTGGGCGTGCAATTGCTTCGCCGCAAATTGGACAATTTAAAAGAATAATTTATTTTAATACAGGTGATTTAGAAGAAGTGTTCATAAACCCTGTTATTTTATTTGACTGTTTTGCCGATAATGAATTAATAGAATTATGGGACGATTGTATGAGTTTTCCTGGGCTATATGTTAAAGTTAATCGCTTTCAAAAATGCAAAGTAATGTATAAAGATTTAAACTTTTATGATAGAGAAATTGTGTTTGAAGGCGATATGGCTGAGCTGTTTCAACACGAATACGATCATTTGGATGGTATACTGGCAACTCTTAGGGCTAAAGACAAAAAGTCTTTTAAAATGAAGCCTAAATTTAAAGCGAAAATTTAAAATTGTGCCGGAAAATAATTGTAAGCACAATATAATATTACAGATTTTTTAGGAGATATAGTTATATGGATGATGACAGCGAATTTACAAAGCTTAAATTAATAAAAGATTTAGAAGACATAGATGTTGTTAATGACCATATTACAAACGGAGTACTTATTGCAAAATCTGATGGGGAATTTACCGTAACTCATGCCAATAAAGGTTTTTTTAAAATGATTGGTTTTAGCAAAGAAGAATTTTTTAGACTTTATAAAAATAAAGTTATTTTAGCACTACACCCAGATGAGACAGATGTTGTGGTTAATTCGTATAATGAACAGGTTAAAACCAATTTAGATAGCTCTTTTAGAATGCAAACTAAAATCATTAATAAAAATAGTGGATATTTCTGGATATATATTAATGGAAAATTATGTTATGATAAGTTTGGGAATCCAGAAATATATTTTATGATTGTTGACGTTACCGATTATATAAAACTCGTACAGCAGCTTGAAATGGAGCAGGAACATATAAGGCTAATTCAGGAGTTAACAAACGATAGTTTTTTTACTTACGATGTTTTATCACAAAAATTTACTCATTCGAGACATTTTGCAGAAAGATTTAATATATCTAACCCTGAAAACAACAGCCTGCAATCATTTGTTCAGTCTAAAGTTATTTCGGAAGAAAGTATGCCGATATTTCACAAAGGGTTTGAAGAGGCTACAAAACACGGGCTTGCAACAGCAAGTGGGGTAGAACTAAAGCTTCGTCTGCCAGATGGAGGATATGTTTGGTATAATTTGCATTTTAAAATTATATTTTCAAAAGACGGTACACCTTACCAGATTGTTGGTAAGCTGTCCGATATAACTGAACAAAAAGGACACATTGATTTTTTGACAAAAAAAGCTCAGTCAGACTCCTTAACAAAGCTTTATAATAAAGAAGAAACAAGGTTAAGAATTGAAAAATATATAAAAGAAGCAAAACAGGATGAACATGCAGGATTTCTTATTGTAGATATTGATAATTTTAAAATGATTAACGATAATTTAGGTCATCACGTTGGAGACACTGTTTTGCAATATATTTCTGGTAAAATAAAAGGAATGTTTCGTGAAAGCGATATTATAGGGCGCATGGGCGGAGATGAATTTATTGTTTTCATGCGCAACATTAAAGAAAAAATAGTTGATGAAAAAGCTGAGGAACTTACAAAAGCATTCAATAATTTTGTTTATGGGGAAAATGAAAATTTAAATGTTTCCGTAAGCATTGGGGTTGCTTTATTTCCAAGCCATGGAAGTAGCTTTGAAGAACTTTATCAAAAAGCGGATATAGCACTTTATGAATCTAAAAGAAAAGGGAAAGATTGTTATTCAATTTTCTGCCCTATGTTTAATAAAAAAGCAAAAACCAGTACTACAAAAAAAATAAGCATTACATCAAATACAGATATTACCTTTGAAGAAATATTATCTTCAATTTTTAAGATGCTTTATGAAACAAATGACATGAAAACTACTATAAATATAATTATAAGCTTAATCGGCCAGAAGTTTCATTGTGACAGATGTTTTATAATGAAAAGGAGCAGAGATAGGCTAAGTATAGCTTATGAATGGTGTGCAGAGGGCGTTAGTTTTAAAAAGAAATATTTACAAAATATCGACATAAATGATGCGGAACATATCTTCGCCGATTTTGATGTAAACGGCGTATATTACTGCAATTCACAGGATGAAATTAATAACAGTTTTGATGGGGATGACGTAAAGTCATTAATTCGTTTAGCAATTTATAATTATAACGAAACAACTGGTTTCTTATGCTTAAACTCCACAGTTAAAGAACGGAAATGGAGTAATAAGGAAATAGCAGTGTTAAGTTGTATTGCCAAGATGTTATCAGCTTTTTTAGAGACTTTACCAAACACACCAACGTAATAAATGCTTGGAGGAATGAGGAAACGCCGTGGAAGAACAAAGAATTAAAATAATGGTTATAGATGATAATATTACAAATTTAAATATCGCAAGAAAAGCTTTGGAAGATTTATATGATGTAATATTAATACCATCTGGTGAAAAAGCGTTATCGTTATTTACCAGGATTACACCGGATTTAATTTTGTTAGACGTTGAAATGCCTGGGCTAAACGGTTTCGATGTTATAAAACAGCTAAAAGCGTCTGAGCCTCCTGTAAGTCAGATTCCAGTTATTTTTGTTACAGCAAAGGACGATAATAACAGCGAGTTTGAGGGATTAAACCTAGGCGCTGTAGATTATATTACAAAACCTTTTTCTTTTCCGTTGTTACGCAAAAGGGTGGAGCTGCATCTTGCTCTCATAAAGCAACAAAATGAGTTGTATAATTACAGTCAAAACCTTGAAAAAATGGTTCTTGAAAAAACAAAAGTCATTTCAGACTTACAATTTGATATTATCCACGTGCTTTCGGATATGGTTGAAAGGCGTGACGGTTCAACAGGCGGACATTTATTAAGGACACAAAATTATTTAAAAGTTTTATTGGAAGCAGTGCAATTTGAAAATATTTATAAAGATGAGTTGGAAGGAATTGATATAGATATTTTTACTCATGCTTCCCAGCTTCACGATGTCGGGAAGATGTCAATCCCTGACAGCATTTTGTTAAAGCCGGGGAAGCTGACAAAAGAAGAATTTGAAAAAATGAAAGATCATACATTAATCGGTGAGGAAGCTATAAAATTTGCAGTTTCTAATATGAACGAAAACAGGTTTTTAGAAATTGCAGCTATTTTTGCCGGTTGTCATCATGAGAAATGGGACGGAACAGGTTATCCTAGGAATCTAAAAGAGAAAGAAATACCAATAGAAGGAAGACTGATGGCAATTGTAGATGTTTATGATGCCTTGATATCAGAACGACCTTATAAAGAGCCTTTTTCTCATGAAAAGGCAGTTGGCATAATTATAAAAGACAAAGGCACACATTTTGACCCTTTATTAGTTGACGTTTTTTCAAAAATATCGGATGTATTTAAAAAAATATCAGAATCATACGCCGATAACTCGTAATAAATTCGGGGGGCAACAAGATAATGAATATAAGCAACGACTTTATTTATTCAAATTTTCAAGACCTTTTATCTATAACGAAAATTGGGGCGTGGGAATGGAATTTGATTACAAATAAAGTAATATTCAGTGATACTAGTGCTGAATTAATTGGATATAAGGAATATGAACTTGAACAAAGCATATTTATGGTTAAAAATATAATTTATCCAGACGATATGCAGCTGGCTGCAGATGCAGTTAAAAAGCATATTTATGGAGAGGTTCCTTTGTATGAAGCGGAATTGAGACTTGTTTGCAAAGACGGAAGCTTGATTTGGGTTCATAATAAAGGCAAAATTGTAGAATATGACGAAAAAGGCAGACCTATAAAAATTGTTGGTATTGTTCAAGATATTACCGATGCTAAAAAAACTGAGGAAAAATTAAAGCGAAACCAGGAAACTTTAGACATAGCAGCTAACGCCGCATCTCTTGGTACTTGGGATTTAGACATTGAAAACAACAGTATTACTTATAATGACGTTTATATGAATATGATAGGAAACCTTAATGATCTAAACACCCATAATCTAGATGGTTGGAAAGAAACGTATCATAAAGATGATTTACCACGAGTAAATGAAGCCTTTTTCAATTATTTAAACGGTAAAAATGATAAATTTGAATGTGAAACAAGGATTAGGCATAAAGATGGTCATTATATTTGGGCTAGAGTTTTTGGGAAAATTGTTGAAAAAAACTTAGCTGGTAAACCAAAAAGAATAATTGGAGGATTTCTTGGTATTGACGAAATTAAGAAGTCCCAACAAAGGTTAAGGCTTGCTTATGATGAACTTCATGCAAACAAAGGGATTTTGGAAGAAGAAATAAGAAAACGTACTCATACTTTGCTCGAACAAAAAAATATGCTGTTAATGGTAAATAACATTGCACAAGTGCTTTTAACTTACGAAAGCGACAGAGATTTTGACGGGCTTATAAACGAATGCCTTAAGCAAATAGGGGAGCTTGTTAACAAAAACAGAGTTTATATTTGGGGAAATATGTATAACTCAGAAGGGTTGCTTTGTTGTGCTCAAATTTATGAGTGGGTTAGAGGGGCTGAACCTCAACAGGGAAACCCTAATCTTGAAGAGGTGCCATATGACAACAATTTGCCTACATTTAAGTCTATGTTTACTCAAGGGAAATGCTTAAACCGGCTTGTGAAAGACTTATCACAAGGTGAAATTGATATTTTAGCACCTCAAGGAATAAAATCTATATTGGTAGCTCCCATAAACATAAAAGGCGAAAATTGGGGGTTTATTGGCGTTGATAATTGTGTAGATGAAAAGCTGTTTACAGATATTGAAGAGAACATGTTGAGCATAAGTGGATTTTTGCTTGCAAGTGCATATCAAAAAGTTGAAACGGAAGCAAAAATGAGGGAAATGGAAGAAAGAACAACAATTATGCTAAATGCAACACCTCTTTGCTGTAGTCTATGGGACGAGGATTTTCATAACATTGCCTGCAACGATGAGGCTATTCGCTTATTTGGGCTTCCAAGCCACGATGCATATCTTGAACGATTTTTTGATTTATCTCCAAAATATCAGCCAAACGGTCGGCTTTCTTTTGCTATGGGGATTGAAAATATTAAGAAGGCATTTGACGAAGGATATTACAAATTTGAGTGGGTTCACCAAAAGCTTGACGGAGAACTTATTCCGGCGGAAATAACTCTCGTACGTATTAAATATAAAGGCGAATATGTTGTTGCTGGCTACACAAGAGATTTAAGAGAACAAAAAGCAATGCTTGCAGAAATACACAAGGTTGAAAAAGAGCTTCGTAAAGCTAGAGATGAAGCGATGTTCAGTTCTAAAGCAAAGTCTAACTTTTTGGCTAATATGAGCCACGAAATAAGGACTCCTATGAATGCGATTTCAGGGCTTGCAGAAATTATTTTAAGGGAAAGCAAAGGCAGAGCCACTGCGGATTACGCCTTAGGCATAAAAAATGCTTGCGGAAATCTTCTTAATATAATTAATGATATTTTAGATATATCAAAAATAGAATCGGGCAAGCTTGAAATAATTGAATCTGAGTATAGGTTATCTTCTTTGATTAACGATGTTATTAATATTGCTAGACTGAGAATTGACGATAAGCCTATAATGTTTTTGGCAAACATAGACAGCAGACTTCCGGAAATTTTATTCGGAGACGAAATAAGGCTAAAACAAATAATAATCAATCTTTTAAGTAATGCGGCAAAATTTACTCATAAAGGGCATATAAGCCTTGATATAACAGGGGAAGTATTAGGCGGCATCGTTAATATAAAGTTTAAGGTTTCCGACACCGGAATTGGGATAAAAAAAGAGGATTTAGGGTTGCTTTTTGTAGAATTTGAAAGAGTAAATACGACTAAAAACCGAAACATTGAAGGTACTGGGCTTGGGCTGGCAATTTCAAAGTGTCTATGCGAAATGATGGGCGGAAGAATTGAAGTTGAAAGTAAATATGGCAAGGGCTCGGTTTTTACTGTTATGGTTCCTCAAAAAATAAACGACTACATTCCGATTGCAGAAATTAATGAAAACAAAACTGTAATCGTTTATGAACCAAGGGAGTTATACCTTTCATCTTTGGTAAAGACATTAGATGATTTAGGAATTGATAAAACTGTATGCCAGAACCAGTCGGAACTTTGCGAATGGATTGCTTCAAAAAAATATGATTATATATTTGTTTCCTCAATGTATGTGTCAAAAGTTAGAAATGTTTTAATTACTAACAAAATTGTTTCAAAAATTGTTATGCTTTCAAATTTGGGAGAAACAGAGACGTTCCCTGATGTTTTATCGGTTTTTATGCCAATAACGTGTTTACAGATTGCTAATATTTTAAACGATAGCTTAAGTGTTACAGAAAATGAATCAAAAATATTAGGTTTTATTGCTCCTGATGCGAAAATATTAATTGTAGATGATAATACAGTTAACTTAAACGTTGCAATAGGGCTTATGAAGCCTTACGAATTTGAAATTGATACTGCAGTTAATGGTCTTGAAGCTATTGATAGAGTTAAAAACAATAAGTATGATATAGTATTTATGGATCACATGATGCCTATTATGGATGGCATTGATGCCACATCTGCAATAAGAAAGCTAAAAGGAGATTATTATTCAAAACTTCCGATTATTGCTTTGACTGCTAATGCAATAGTGGGGACTAAAGAAATGTTTCTTAAGGAAGGCATGAACGACTTTCTTGCAAAACCAATAGAAATTAACAAGCTTAATAATGTTTTAAGCAAATGGATTTCTGAGGATAAAAAACATAAAGTTGAAAGGGTCTCTGAAGAATCCAGTGACCAGCCGGAGGTAAGAATTAAGGGATTAAATACAGTTGCCGGCATAGAATCAGTCGGAGGTAATTTAGAAAACTATTTGCATATTTTGTCTATTTATTATTCCGACGGTTTAAAGAAGCATAATTTTTTGCACAAATATGTAAAACAAAAAGAATTTCCTATGTTTAGGACAGAGATTCACGCATTAAAAAGCTCATCGGCAACAATCGGAGCAAAGCATTTAGCAAAAATGGCTGAAAGGCTTGAGGAAGCTACCGAAAGAAACGATATGTCCTATATCGAAACTAAAATAGAGGTGTTTTTAGCGGAGTTAAGTACTTTGTTGGATAATATTGCACCTTTTATTAATTCAAATATAGACATGCAAAATAATGATGATAAAATTAAAGATATAGGAAATTTAACCAATTTAACAAACGAGCTTACGGAGCTATCAGAAGCGTTAGACATGGCTAATATAACTAAAATTGAAAATATTCTTGAAAAAATAAGCTCTTATGAGTGGAATGAAGGTATTAACCTTGAAATAACAAATATAAATGACAGCATAACATATTTCAATTACGACGAAGCATCAATAAGCGTAAAAAAACTTATGGAAGTTATTCAATAAAAGAAAGGGCTATTCCAAAATTTATGGAATAGCTCTTTTTATCTGTTAAGCAGTATATCATATGATAAAAAAAAGAGAAAATCTTCATAATTTGTTCAAACTTTATACAATAAATGTTCACTTATTATGGCTATAATTGGCATTGAAAGAATTATTTTACGTGAGTTCGATGAAATTTATATTTTTTATAATTTTCGTTGAGCCCACATTATTTACTCAATATTGGTAAATATTGAATAGAGGAGGAATTTAAATGAGGATATTACTTGTTGAAGATGAGATAAATCTTGCTATGCCGCTAACGGAGATTTTAAAAAGAAACAATTATGAAGTTGAATGTGTTCATGATGGAAAGGCGGGGTTGCATCTTGCAATGTCCGGTATATTCGACATTGTTTTGCTGGATGTTATGCTTCCAAAGCTTTCCGGATTTGAAATATTAAAAAAACTAAGAAAGTCGGACACGGAAACGCCTGTTATTTTGCTAACAGCAAGAAACAGCGTAAGCGATAAAATAACTGGGCTTGATTACGGAGCAGATGACTATTTGCCAAAACCTTTTAACACGGACGAACTTCTAGCAAGAATAAGAGTTGCACTTCGCAAAAAAGGCAAGGAAGTTGACGCAGAGCGTTTTGAATTCAGCGATGTGACACTTTTTCCAACCTTAAAAAAATTAATTGGGAACACGAAGGAAGTTGAACTTTCTGAACGCGAAAATTTAATGATGACATTCTTTTTAAGAAATGAAACGTCAGTTATGCCGTTTCAAAGCATTTTAGACAACGTTTGGGGAGAAGAGGAAGCAGATGAAACTACTATCCATAAATATGTAGGTTTTTTAAAGAAAAAGCTTCAGTTTATTGAATCTGATATAAATATATTGGAAATAAGAGGAGTTGGCTATAAACTGATACCGCAAAGGTTGTGAGTGTGTTGTTTAAAAAATTAAAGAAAAGGTTTTTAATATTATTAATGTCTACAGTTACGGTTTTGCTGTTATTATTTCTTACGGCAACGATTGGGTATTACTATCAAAACACAAACCAACGAAATAATGATATGCTAGACAGGGGATACGGTTATCACGAAAATAATTATGTAGATAATGTTAACCGATTAGACAGGTTTTCTCCAATATTTTCTGTTGATATAACAAAAAACGGTGAAATAACGGAAATATTCAGTACATTTAATATGGATTTTCCATTTTATATTGAGTTAATTTCAAATGTTTTAAAACAAAACAGGCAAGATGGAACAATTTTCTATAACGGTATAGATTTTAAATACAAAACTTATGAAAATGAAGAAAACGGTAGTAGAATTGTTTTTTTAGATATTTCTAAAGATATACAAACGATAAAAAATATGATTTATTTTTTTATTTGGATTTCTTTACCTCTTTTAGGGTTGATATTTTTAATAAGCAAGTATTTTGCTGATAAAGCTATAAAACCAATACAAGAAGGCTTTGACAGACAAAACCAGTTTATTGCAGATGCTTCCCATGAAATTAGAACCCCTCTTGCAACGATAAACGCAAACGCTACCGTTTTACTTGATAGTGCTACTGATGAGCAGAAAAAATGGCTTTGTTTTATTAAAGACGAAACTATACGAATGGAAAAGCTTACAAGCGGATTATTGTACCTATCAAGAGAGCCTTTAGCCAAGTCTGAACGGGTTAAGTGTAATTTGAGCCAAATAGTTAACGGTATATTAATGCCATTAGAAGCTGTGCTTTTTGAAAAGAAAATTGAATGTGAAATTGAAATTGAGGAAAACGTAAACGTTATGGCATCCGAAGAACAATTAAGGCGGCTTGTTGGGATTTTTGTTGAAAATGCAGTTAAATACACCGAAAACAAAATGTCTGTAAAACTTAGTAAACAATCGAAAAACGCTGTTATTACTCTTTCAAACAACGGGTCTGGGATTGCTGGAGAAGATTTTGAAAAAATTTGGGATAGGTTTTATAGAACTGATAAAGCGAGAAAGCATAGAGGCGGATTTGGTTTAGGGCTTGCCATGGCAAAGTCTATTGCAAATGAACTCGGTTGTACAATTAAGGTTTCTAGCACCCCCGATGTTATAACGACATTTACTATAACTATGCCTACGGCATAATCGCGTGCGTTTCATAAATGCAAATTTGCACAAACAATGTAG
>CAZJGG010000019.1:0-48785 GCA_964545475.1 uncultured Eubacteriales bacterium
TGCGATAATTTTTAAATTGCTATAATTGTAAATTAGTGGTATATAAATAATACCACGCATTCCCCTAATTTACAAGCTACATAAAAATAATTTCTTGACAATAAATTTTTATTTAAGGTAATATAGAGTTAAAGTATTTGGAAAGTTTCAAACAGCATAGGGGGTGAGCTTTTTGGACAGGCACGTGATTTCAATTTTGGTAAACAATCAGGCAGGGGTTTTAAGCAGGGTTGCCGGGCTTTTTGCTCGGAGAGGATATAATATAGACAGTTTAAGCGTAGGGGTTACGGAAGATCCGGATTATTCAAGAATAACCGTTGTTGCCGTAGGTGATAACGCTATTATAGAACAAATAATAAAACAGGTTGAAAAACTAGTAGATGTTTTCGAGGTTATGGAGTTTCACACGGGGCAGTCTGTTTTTAGAGAATTAACTCTTTTAAAAGTAAAAGCTACCGCGAAGGTTCGTTCGGAAATTTCGGCATAGCTGAAAGTTTTAGGGCTTCAATTATAGATATAAGCACAAAAGCAATGACAACAGAATTGACAGGAGACCTCAATAAGCTGGACGCATTTATTGCTCTTATGGAGCCTTATGGCGTTATAGAGCTTGTGCGAACAGGGCTTTCAGGCATTTCTCGAGGCAATGCATCAATAAAAGAGCGGAGAAAAGGGGTATAGTCATGGAAAAAGTGACGATTTTAGATTCAACTTTAAGGGACGGCGCACAGGCATGGGGCATTTCTTTTTCCGTAGAGGACAAGCTGAAAATTGTAAAAGCTCTTGACGAAATTGGGGTTACATATATTGAAGCAGGAAACCCAGGTTCTAACCCTAAAGACATTGAGTTTTTTGAAAGAGCCGCCGCATTAAAGCTTTCAAATGCCATACTAACAGCTTTTGGTTCAACAAGGCGAGCAAATATTTCAGTTTTAGAAGATAATAATATAAAATCTTTGTTAGCGGCAAATACTAAATGCGTTTGCATTGTGGGAAAATGTTGGGATTTTCAAGTAGAGCAAATAATAAAAACATCACTAGAAGAAAATTTAAAAATGATTGAAGAAACAATTACATATTTAAAATCTCTTAATAAAGAAGTTGTTTTCGACGGAGAACATTTTTTTGACGGCTATAAAAGCAATAAAGAATATACAGTTAAATGCCTAGAAGCGGCAGAAAAGGCCGGGGCAGACTGCTTAGCTCTATGTGATACAAACGGGGGCTGTTTTCCAAATGAAGTTTATGATATAATAAAGGAAGTAAAGAAAAAAATTAACATTCCTATAGGAATACATTGCCATAACGATTGCGGAATGGCAGTGGCAAATTCTATAATGGCGGTTGAGGCTGGGGCAGAGCATGTTCAGGGAACGTTTCTTGGCTTTGGAGAAAGATGCGGCAACGCCAATTTATCAACAATAATACCTAATTTACAAATAAAGCTTAATAAGTTATGCATTCGGGATGAAAATATTAAAAATCTATTACAAACCGCACGGTTTATTGCGGAAGTTTCAAACGTTGTATTGAATGATAATGAGCCTTATGTTGGCAAAAGTGCATTCGCCCATAAGGGCGGAATGCATATTGACGGGGTTTACAAAGATTCCAGAAGCTTTGAGCATATAAGCCCTGAAACTGTTGGCAATGAACGGCTGTTTTTAACAAGCGAGGTTTCCGGGCGAGGCGCAGTTTTAAGTCAAATTCAAAAATATGCAGGGCACTTAACAAAAGATTCCCCGGAGACAGCAGATATAATTGCTAAAATTAAAGAAATGGAACATGAGGGCTACCAGTTCGAGGGGGCGGAAGCAACTTTCGAGCTTGTAATTTTAAAGCAGCTTGGGAGGTATAAACCGTTTTTTGAACTTGTTAACTTTAAAATAATTGGTGAAATGCCTTATATAAACGGGCAGTCCGC
The DNA here is from genome assembly GCA_964545475.1 of uncultured Eubacteriales bacterium. GTDB lineage: Bacteria > Bacillota > Clostridia > Lachnospirales > JAISER01 > CAZJGG01. The sequence continues at coordinate 1,925 of CAZJGG010000019.1, forward strand.
TTCTGCTCTCATAAAAGTTATTGTTGATGGAAAGCTTGAAATAACAGCAGCGGAAGGGGACGGACCTGTTAACGCCCTTGACAAAGCTTTAAGAAAGGCTTTGGAAGTTTTTTACCCAGTATTATCAAAAGTTCACTTAATTGATTATAAAGTTAGAGTAATGGATTCTCAAATGGCAACGGCTTCACAAGTTCGGGTTTTAATTGAATCCAGCGACGGCACGGACAACTGGAGCACAGTAGGAGTTTCTCACGATATAATTGAAGCAAGCTGGAAAGCGCTTGTCGATTCAATTGAATATAAACTAATAGCATTTTGACAAAAACTTTTTTTCAAATAGCTATAATAAAAGTATGGAGGGAATTGCTTGACTATTACACAGAAAATTTTAGCACGTCATGCCGGGCTTGAAAGCGTAGAGGCTGGGCAGCTTATTTACGCAAACGTTGATTTGGTTTTGGCAAACGATATTACTGCGCCTGTATCAATCACGGAGTTTAACAAACTAAATATAAATAAGGTTTTTGACAATTCTAAAGTTGTTTTTGTTATGGATCATTTTACACCAAACAAAGATATTAAATCTGCTGAGCAATGCGTTAAATGCCGCAACTTTGCTCAGGAAATGGGCTTAACAAACTTTTTTGACGTTGGAGAAATGGGTATTGAACATTGCCTTCTTCCCGAAAAAGGGCTGGTTACAGGGGGAGACTTAGTTATAGGCGCTGACTCTCATACTTGTACATACGGTGCACTAGGTGCATTTTCAACAGGGGTTGGCTCTACGGACGTTGCATGTGCAATGGCTTCCGGCAAAAGTTGGTTTAAAGTGCCCGGTGCTTTAAAATTTGTTTTAACAGGTAAACCTTCAAAATGGGTAAGCGGTAAAGATGTAATTTTACATATTATTGGTTTAATTGGCGTTGACGGCGCATTATATAAATCAATGGAATTTTTCGGAGACGGCATTAAATATTTGAATATGGACGACCGTTTTACAATATGCAACATGGCTATTGAAGCCGGGGCTAAAAACGGCATTTTTGAATTTGGCGAAGCCGCTCTTGAATATGTTAAAGAACATATGGGAGAAAACGTTAGATACGAAAAAACAGAGCCGGATGCTGATGCGGTTTATGAAACCACTTATACAATTGATTTAAGCGCATTAAAACCAACAGTTTCACTTCCTCATTTGCCGGAAAACACAAAAACTGTTGATGAAATTGAAGAAACGACTATTGATCAAGTTATTATTGGCTCATGCACAAACGGAAGAATTTCAGATTTACGCATTGCGGCGGAGATTTTAAAGGGCAGAAAAGTTGCTAAAAACGTAAGAACAATTGTAATTCCCGGAACACAAAAAATATATTTGCAAGCCATTAACGAAGGTTTAATCCAAACGTTTGTTGAAGCCGGAGCGGCTGTTTCAACGCCTACATGCGGCCCGTGCCTGGGAGGGCATATGGGCATTTTAGCCAAAGGCGAAAAATGCATAGCAACAACAAACAGAAACTTTATCGGCAGAATGGGCCATAACGAATCTTTTGTTTATTTATCTAGCCCTGCTGTCGCGGCGGCTTCCGCAGTTACGGGGAAAATTACAGACCCAGCAGAATTGGAGGGCTTGAAATGAAAGTTTATAAATTAGGAGATAATATCGACACTGACGTTATAATTCCGGCACGTTATTTAAATTATTCAAATATGTCGGAGCTTGCCCAGTTTACTTTTATAGATATAGACACCGAATATGCAAAGCAAGTTGAAAAAGGCGATATTATTATAGGTGGGGAAAACTTCGGATGCGGTTCTTCCAGAGAACATGCACCTCTCGTTATAAAAGAGCTTGGAGTTTCCTGCGTTATAGCAAAGTCTTTTGCAAGAATTTTTTATAGAAACGCAATAAATATCGGTCTTCCCATTTTAGAATGCCCGGAAGCAGTTGATAAGATTAATAAAGACGACGAAATTTTAGTTGATTTTGAATCCGGAGAAATTATTAATAAAACTAAAATTGAAGTATACAAAGCACAGCCTTTTCCTACTTTTATGAAAGAATTAATAGAATGCGGAGGGCTTGTGGAGATGACTAAAAAAAGGCTGGAGGGCGCAAATGAAGCTTAATATTGCGGTTATCCGTGGGGACGGTATAGGTACAGAAGTTACTGAACAGGCGATTTTAGTACTAAATAAAATTGCAGAAAAATTTAACCACGAAATTAATATTAATGAAGCTTGGGCTGGGGGAGAAGCTTACGACAAATTCGGCGAGCCTTTGCCCCAGCAAACAATTGATATTTGCAAAAAAAGTGACAGCGTTTTGTTGGGGGCTGTTGGCGGTTATAAATGGGATAACCTTCCGGCGGATAAACGCCCGGAAAAGGCTCTTTTAGGCCTTAGAAAGCATTTAAACTTATACGCAAATTTACGCCCGGCAACTATGATGGAAGCTTTGAAAGAAGCTTGCCCTCTTAGAGCAGACATAAGAGACAAAGGTATAGATATAATGGTTGTTAGAGAACTTACCGGTGGCATTTATTTTGGCGAGAGAGGCATTAGCGAAGCAAAAGATAAAGCTTGGGATACAGAGCTTTATTCCGAGGAAGAAGTAAGGCGCATTGCGAAAACGGCTTTTGAAACGGCAATGAAACGCCGTAAACATGTTACCTCTATTGACAAAGCAAATGTTTTGGAATCTTCAAGGCTTTGGAGAAGAGTGGTTATAGAAACAGCAACACAATACCCGGAAGTAACATTAGAGCATATGTATGTAGACAACGCTGCAATGCAACTAGTTCGTCAGCCTTCCCAGTTTGATGTTATTGTTACATCAAATATGTTCGGGGATATTTTGTCTGACGAAGCAAGCCAAATTGTTGGCTCAATAGGTCTTTTGCCGTCAGCAAGCCTTGGGGATACAAAATGCGGTATGTACGAACCAATTCACGGCTCTGCCCCGGATATTGCCGGAAAGAACATTGCAAACCCAATTGCTACAATACTTTCTGCGGCTTTAATGCTTAGATATTCCTTTTCTCTTGAAGAGGAAGCAGTGGCAATTGAAAAAGCGGTTGAAAAAACGTTGAATAAAGACTTCCGTACTCACGATATTTTTTCCGAAGGTCAAAAGCTTGTGGCAACTACGGAAATGGGGCAACATATTTTAAAAGAATTATAAAAAATATATTCAGGAGTGATATTATGCAAATCAGAAAAGAGTTGACTAAAACCCCAAGAACTAAGCCGGATGTAAATTCCTTAGGCTTTGGTAAGTATTTTACAGACCATATGTTCATAATGCAGTATAAAGAGGGTAAGGGCTGGTTTGACCCTGCAATTGTCCCTTATGCGCCTATTTCAATTGAACCTTCTGCAATGGTTTTCCATTACGGTCAGGCTGTTTTTGAAGGGCTTAAAGCTTACAAAACCGTTAACGGCGAAGTTGTGCTTTTCAGAGCAGACCAAAACTTTAAAAGACTTAACAATTCCGATAACAGAATGTGTATTCCTGAAGTTGATGCGGATTTCGCTATTGAAGCATTAAAAGAATTAATTAAAGTTGATATTGACTGGATTCCGGAAGAACCCGGTACATCTTTATATGTTCGCCCGTTTATTATTGCAACAGAGCCTATGCTCGGCGTAAGAGCATCTGAAGATTACTTATTTATGATTATTTTAAGCCCAGTTGGCTCTTATTACCCTCAAGGCATTAACCCAATTGACATTTTTATTGAAGACGATTATGTAAGGGCAGTTAGAGGCGGCATCGGCTTTACAAAAAGCTCCGCAAACTACGCAATAAGCCTTAAAGCTCAGGTTAAAGCAAAAGAATTAGGGTACACTCAAGTTTTATGGCTTGACGGAGTTGAAAAGAAATATATTGAAGAAGTTGGTACAACTAATGTTTTCTTTAAAATCGGCGGTAAATTAGTAACTCCCGAATTAAACGGAAGTATTTTACCCGGCGTTACAAGAGACTCTGTTATTAAGCTTGTTAGAAGCTGGGGAGTTGAAGTTGAGGAGCGCAAAATTTCTATAGACGAAATTTACGAGGCTCACAAAAACGGCACGCTGGAAGAAGCTTTTGCAACAGGTACGGCGGCAGTCGTATCACCAATCGGTTCTTTCCTTTGGAAAGAAAACAGCATCGTTATTAATGATAAAAAAATCGGTGAATTTTCTCAAAAATTATATGATGAAATAACATCAATTCAATACGGAAAAGCAGAAGATAAATTTGGATGGGTTATTAAAGTTCAGTAGATTATATTACTCGGGTGATTTTGTGATTATGACAGGACAAGACGTTATAATGGAGTGCTTTTTGGAACATGGCGTAAATACTGTGTTTGGATACCCCGGGGCTACAAATCTTGTTTTAGCCTGTTTGGAATCTCGCTTTTAGTGGATTTTTGAGCAAATTTTTTGAATCGCAAGGAAGTGGTGAACGTTCATACTAGAAGAAGTATGGGCGTTTGCCACTGACGCAGCGATTCGGAAAATTTGCCGAAAAGACACTGAAATGGAGATTCCAAACAGGCTCTTACAGGCATTGCGACGGCTTATATGGACTCAATACCGCTGTTGGCAATTACAGGTAATGTTCCTACATAGCGTTTAGAGGCTGTTTAGAATCTCCATTCAGCCGTATTTTTGGTTATTTTTTCGTTATTCTACGTCAGCGTGAAACGCCCATACCTTGTTCAGTATGAACGTTCCACGCTTCCTTGCCTAACAAAAAAATCACTCAAAAATACGCCTAAAGCGAGATTCTAAACAGCCTCTTAGGAAAAGACAGCTTCCAAGAAGTAGACATTACCGGAATAACAATGCCTATTACTAAACATAATTTTATTGTAAAAGATGTTGAATAATAATTATTGGGAAAATTTTAAATGTAAAAACGACCGGATTTGGGGGGCGTTTTTACATCGTTTTGTAATTTTTTATTAAGTATTCAACACGCCATTTGGGTATAACCTTAATAGGCTTCTTGCAATATTATATGATTTTGCCAGAAGCCTTATAAAAGCTTTATTAAGGTTATGTTCAAATTGTGCAATGAGTTTATTCCAAACATTCGTTAACTTTTTTAATAAAATATAAATGCTCTTTAATAAAATGTTTTAAAACCGCAGAATTAAACGTTCCGGCTTTTAACACCAAACATTTATCGCACAGTGGTATCGTGTTTTCGCAAAAACCTACAAAGCTTTCAATAACTTTTATAGCCTCGGATTTTAAAAGGCTGCTGTAATCTTTAACGCCTAAATTAACTTGAATCATTTCAATCTCTGAACATTTTTTATAAAGCAGGTCGAAGTTGTCTTTATAGTATTGAGCGTTTTGGAGAAGCAATGTTTCTGCCGGATCTAACTGGGATATTATTGTGCTTGCATGGCCGGAAGCGTCTGCTATCCATCTTTTTATATAAAGCCCTGGGGAATCTGTTAATGGAGAACAGTTTTTTGCTTTAAACATACTTGAAAATTCGCTTGCCTCGTTTATCATATGATTTATAAAACTTGGCGGAAATGAAATAGTTATTTCGCATTGTAATAATTTTAGGACTAGACTTTTTTTGTATAAAATAAGCAATTTAATGTCGTTTTCCAGGTTGACTTCACCATAATTGTTAGTATCAATTTGGCTTCTATGCTGTTGAAATATATTTTTGAAAGCAATTGCATCATCGATGCATTTTTCTTCTTTTGATGAAAGTGCTTTAGATAAAAACTCCCCATGGTCGGACATTATATCTGTCCAAAACAATAAATCTGACTTCTCCATGATTACCTCCGTAAATTGCATCTCTTTATAAATTATATTAAAAACTATTATTTATGAGGCTTGTTTATGAAAGAAATAATTATTACAAAAAATGATGAAAACCAAAGGCTTGACAAACTTTTGATGAAATATTTAAATAACGCCCCTAAAAGCTTTATTTACAAAATGCTTAGGAAGAAAAACATTAAGCTTAACGGAGCAAAAGCTTTGGGTGGAGAAATGCTTGCAAACGGAGATGTTGTAAGTGTTTATTTTTCTGATGAAACAATAGAAAAGTTTTCATCTGAAAAAGCAATTAATAAAAGCGCCGGCGGTATTGACATAATATACGAAGATGATAAAATTATTGCGGTAAACAAGCCGGCGGGTGTGTTGTCTCACCCAGAAAGCCAAGAGGATAACGATACATTAATAGACAGGATTTTAAATTACTTAGCTGAAAAAAACGAATTTGATGTTTCAGCCCGAAGCATTTTTACTCCTGCTTTAGCAAACAGGCTAGATAGAAACACTACAGGTCTTGTTATTTGCGGAAAAACCCTTGAGGTAATTCAATGGCTTAACGCAAACATTAAAAATAGAAAAATTGAAAAAAACTATAGAACAATTGTTAGCGGTAAATTTAATGAAGAAAAAACATTAATAGCTTACCATGCAAAAACAGAGGGTAACAAAGCGTTAATAAGCTTTGAAAAGCCGGAAACAGAAAAACTATATGAATTTAAAGAAATAATTACAAAGTTTAGACCCATTTCATATAAAGACGGTTTTACTTATTGTGAAGTTACTCTTGTTACCGGGAAATCCCATCAAATAAGGGCAGTTTTACAAAAAATGGGGCATCCAATAGTGGGTGATATAAAGTACGGAGGAAGTAAAGTTTTTGGGCTTAAAAAACAGCTTCTTCATGCTTATTCCCTAGAGTTTACAGAAGCAGAAGGAACGTTTGGTTATTTACATGGTAAAGTTTTAAAAGCCCCGCTGCCGGCGAGGTTTCAAAATATACTTAAACAGCTGGGATGTGATTAAATGGCAACATTTAAACCTTTTTGTGCAATCAGACCGGATTCAAAATATGCAGCGTCTGTTGGAGCTCTTCCTTATGATGTTATGAGTTCGGAAGAGGCGAGGGAAATGGCAGGAGATAATAAAAATTCTTTTCTGCACGTTGACAAAGCAGAAATAGATTTAGAGCCGGGGGTTAATATTTATGACGATTTAGTTTATGAAACAGCTAAAAAAAATTTTGAAGAATTAATTAGTAGTGATGTTTTAATTAAAGACCAAAAACCGTGTTACTATATTTATAGGCTTATTATGGATGGACGGGTTCAAACAGGGATTGTTGGTTGTGCTCTAGCTGAAGAGTATTTAAATAATACTATTAAAAAACATGAGCTTACCCGTGTTGATAAAGAAAATGACCGTATCCGTCATATAGAAACTTTAAACGCAAACACAGGCCCTATTTTTTTTGCTTATAGGGAAAATAACGAGATTAATGATTTTGTTAACAAATGGGTTAAAGATAACTCTCCAGTTTACGACTTTACGGCTGAAACAGGCGTAAGGCATACAGTTTGGGTTGTTGAGGAAACGGAAAAGCTTGACAAGGCTTTCGGAAATGTTTCTAATTTCTACATAGCTGACGGGCACCACAGAAATGCCGCAGCGGTAAAAGTGCACTGTATTCGTATTGAAAATGGAAATAAGGATGTAGAGACAAGGCATAATTATTATCTTGCGGTTGCTTTCCCAGATAACTGCCTTAGCATAATGGCTTATAACAGAGTTGTAAAAGACTTAAACGGACATAACACAGAAAGCTTTTTAAATGAAATTAAAAAATCTTTTATAATTGCTGAATGCAATAAACAAATCCCAGCGGAAAGACATTCGTTTACAATGTATTTAGAAGGCAAATGGTACAAACTAACGGCAAATGAAAGTATAATACCAAATGACCCGGTTGAATCATTAGATGTTTCTATATTGCAAAATTCATTGCTTTGCCCGGTTCTTGGAATAGACGACCCAAGAACGAATAAACGCATAGATTTTGTTGGAGGAATAAGAGGAATTAATGAGCTTGAAAAGCTTGTAAATTCAGGGGAAATGAAAATCGCTTTTGCTATGTATCCAACAACTATTAACGAACTTTTTGTAGTTTCAGACAACAATTTGTTAATGCCGCCAAAATCCACTTGGTTTGAGCCAAAGCTTTTAAGCGGTCTTTTTATTCATTCCCTTGAAAATTAAATCGAAAATTTAATGGTATTACTTTTTGAATAAAATTGCTATTATTACAAATAATAATAGCACAAAATTCAAAAGGGGGATTTTTATGAACAAAGTTACTGCGGCAAGCTTTATAGCAGGCAGCGTTTTAGGAGCGGCTGGAATTACTTGGGCGATGTCTGACAAAAGCGCTAGAAAACGAATTGCTTCCGATTCTATGAAGTTGGCTAAAAAAGCAGGCCGATTAATGGATAGTATATATTAAGCAGAAACGAATTTTAAGCCATGCAATATATTTTATATTGTATGGTTTTTTATTGCCATTTTGTATAATATGATATAAAATGAAAAAATATTATATAAAGAGGTGCTTGACATGAAGGTTTTGGTAACAGGTGGTGCGGGATATGTTGGAAGCACAATTTGCTCGGCTCTTATAGACAACGGCTTAACTCCTGTAATACTGGATTCGTTAATTACAGGCAGAGACGAATTTGTTCAAGACAAATTGTTTTACAAAGGAGATATAGGCGACAAAGCCGTTTTAACAAAAATTTTTGAAGAACACCCGGATATTGAAATATTAATACATTCTGCAGAAAAAGCCGCCGTTTATGAATCGGTTTTAAACCCATATGACTATTATAACGATAACGTTTTTAAATCTATGGTTTTGTTTAAAACCGTTCAAGAGCTTGGGCTTAAAAAAATTATTTTCTGTTCCTCAGCAAGCATTTACGATGATGTTCCCGGGTACATGGTTATGGAAAATTCCCCAATAAACCCAAGAAGCCCTTTTGGCAAAAGTAAATATATGACAGAATTAATTTTAAGAGATTTTTGCAACGCATATGCCATGAAATGCATTAGCATGAGATATTTTAACCCTGTAGGGGCAGATCCAAAACTTCGTTCCGGTTTGCAGCCGAAAAACCCAATTAATATTGTGGGTAAGCTTTTAAGAGTTATTGAGGGAAAAGAAAAAAACTTTATTATTGCCGGAAAGGACTGGGGAACAAGAGACGGTTCTTGTATTAGAGATTATGTACACGTTTGGGACGTGGCTACGGTCCATGTTAAAGCAGTCATGCTTTTTGACGAAGTTTTTGCAAATGAAAGGTTTAAAGACTGCAATTTTTTGCCGGTTAACATTGGATCAGGTATAGGAGTAACTGTTCAAGAGTTTGTTTACGCATTTGAAAACATTGTTGGTGAAAAAGTAAATGTGCTTGTTTCGTACGACCATAGACCGGGAGATATTGCAGGCACATACGCTAATATTTCCCGAGCTAAAGAACTTTTAGGTTGGGAAATTTCATATGCTATAGAAGAGGCAATTTTAGATGCAGTAAGGTGGGAAGAACTTAATGAGGGTTTTATATAATTTTAGAACCTGTATTCAATAATGGGTTGCCCGAATTTGAAACATCGATTTTTCGCCATTCGCGGCGGGGCGGCGAAGGCATAATAGAGCTAATTATGGCAAGCCGCCGCAACAAAGAATGGCGGAATAATCGCTTTCAAAGGCGGGTAACAGCTTATTGAATACAGGTTCTTACACTATTACCTTTATTTATACATTATGTATTATTATTTACAAATTTTTTAAAATTTTGATGTTTACTTGAAAGAAATTGTTTATTTGGTTACAATCATATAAAATGTAAATAAGAAGTGATAGAATTGGAAGCTAAGAAGATAGTATTAACATTAATAATTTTAATTAAAGTGCAAACAGGATGTAGATAAAATTGAATTACAAAACCCAAGCATAAGCTTTAGTTTCAAAATTAATGGTTTTAATATTCCAACAAAAGATACAATTGTTCCTGTTATTGATCCGATTTTAAATAATACGTTAAAAACCATTAATTTTGAGTCTTTACATCCAGAGTTAAAGAATGAGTAAATTCTATCTTACATATGGAAGTTGCCTTGTGAATGTACTTATACAAAAAATTGTTTATTTTACAATAAAAAGGCATAAAAATTGTTGACGTATTTTCATATTATGTGGTATAATATATGTTTGTATGGTATACTATTTAAGAAAATGTCATATATAACAGAATTTCTCCAGTTATATATGGTCATACATACAACTGGAGGGAGGGAAACTCAATGTCTGAAGTAAAAGTTAAAGAAAACGAAACATTAGATAGTGCTCTTCGCCGCTTTAAACGTTCTTGCGCAAAAGCAGGAATAATGGGAGAGGTTCGTAAAAGGGAGCACTATGATAAGCCCAGCGTTAAACGAAAAAAGAAATCAGAAGCGGCTAGAAAAAGAAAATTTATGTAATTAGGATTTGATATTTATGGCAACAATGAAAGAAAAGCTTATTAATGACATGAAAGACGCAATGAGGGATAAAGACACAGTCCGCAAAGACGTTATACAGATTGTTCGTGCTGGTGTTTTGCAAATTGAAAAAGACACCCAGAAAGAAACTACGGACGAAATCGTTATGGACGTTATTTCTAAAGAAATTAAAAAACGTGTAGACGTTTTACCAGATTATGAAAAAAGCGGGCGAGACGACTTAATTGAAAATATTAACCTTCAATTGCGTATTTTAAAAAGCTACCTTCCCGAACAGTTGACAACAGAGCAATTAAGTGAAATCATTGAAGAAACAATTAAAGAAACAGGCGCTTCCTCAATGAAAGATATGGGAAAGATTATGCAGGCCATAACCCCTAAAGTAAAAGGCAAGGCGGATAATAAAACCGTCAGCGAAATGATAAAATCAAAGTTTAATTAAAACTCAAATGCACAAAAATGGGGAGGATTCCATAAATTTTTGTGCATTTTTTAATGTTTTTTTAGTCAATATTTTTTTAGAGGACGCCTTTAGGAGTTTTATATGAATCAACGTAAATTCTTTAGAAAGCCAGACATACTGCTTATTTTTCTAATAATTGTAATATGTGCTGGGTTTTTTATTTATACGGCAAACCAAAAACCAAGCCGCTATGCAGAGGTTATTTATAACAATGGGACTAAGGAAATTGCGGATTTAAGCATACCAAAGCAAATAAATATTAATTCCAAAATAGTTATAAATATAAAAGACGGTGCAATTGCTTTTACATCGTCGGATTGTCCGGACAAAACCTGCGTTAAAACTGGATATATAAAAAATAAAAACCAATTTGCAGCGTGTTTGCCAAACCAAGTTATAATACGAATATTATCAAAAGACGGCGAAGTGGATATGGTTACTTTTTAATGGGGAATAGATATGAAAAAAACCAAATCAATAGCATTTCTTGGCATAATGCTGGGAGTAATAATTGTGCTTTCCGTGTTAGAGTCTTTGCTTCCGCCTTTGCCCTTTTTGCCTCCCAATTTTAGGTTGGGGCTTTCAAACGTTGTAATTATGTTTTGCGTATTATACATAGGAAAATATCAAGCTGTAAGCCTAAACGTTTTAAAAGCCGCCTTTGTTTTGTTAACAAGGGGGCCAATGGCAGGGTTTTTAAGTCTTTGCGGAGGGCTTTTGTCGGTTTTTGTTTTAATTTTTCTTAATAGGGTTTTTAAGGAAAAAATATCAATAACGGCTTTAAGCATAACAAGCTCTGTTGCCCATAATTTAGGGCAATTTGCGGCTTTGCTGTTTGCTCTTAACATGGGAGCATTTGTTTATTATATGCCCTTTGCCCTTTTGTCCGGTCTTATAATGGGCGAAATAACGGGGATTTTGTTGAAAACTTTATTGACTGCATTCGACAAAATAGGCTTGACACGGTTATTACCTTAAACTAAAATTTATTCAGAAAAAGGTTTAATATGGGAACAATATGAGGTGTTTAAATGCATTTAAAAAGGCTTGAATTGCAAGGTTTTAAGTCGTTTTGTGAAAAAATTAGGCTGGATTTTAATATGGGCATAACCTCTATAGTAGGACCAAACGGCAGCGGCAAAAGTAATCTGTCTGATGCTGTTAAATGGGTTTTAGGCGAGCAAAGCGCAAAAAGCCTGCGTGGAGCAAAAATGGAGGATGTTATTTTTGCCGGAACTCAAAACCGCCGCCCTATGGGGTTTGCGGAGGTTTCTATTATAATTGATAATTCCGACAGAAAAATGCCTATTGACTATTCTGAAATTAAGATTACAAGAAAAGTTTTTCGTTCCGGCGAAAGTGAATATCAATTAAACGGCGTTGGATGCCGCTTAAAAGATATTTACGAGCTTTTAATGGACACGGGCATCGGCAGAGAGGGTTATTCCCTTATTGGTCAAGGAAGAATTGAAGAAATACTTTCTAGCCGTTCGGAAGACCGTCGATATTTATTTGAGGAAGCCGCCGGTATTGTTAAATTTAAAAACAGAAAGATTGAAACGCAAACAAGGCTTGAAAGAGAAAAACAAAACCTTGTACGAGTAAATGATATAATTAACGTTCTTGCAGAACAGATTGAACCGCTAAAAGAGCAGGCGGAAAAAGCGGTAATGTATCTTGAAAAAAAGGAAAGGCTTAAAGTTGTTCAAGTTAACTTGTTTTTAATGGAAACAGCGAATATTGAACAAGAGCTTTCCGATATAGGAAACAATTTGGAAAATGTTATTATTGAAATTGAGCGAGAAACAAACAGACAAAATGAACTTAAAGGGCAAATAGACGGCTTGAAGCTGGTTTTATTGGAAACAGATACGTTAATAAAAAGCAAAAGCAACGAGCTTACTGAACTTAGAGTAAGTACTGAAAAAAGAGAAAATGATATAAAAATTACAAATGAACAAATAAACAACTGCAAAAGCGATATAAAGCGCATTGAAGAGGACATATTAAAGCTAGAAGAGCTTATAAATATACATAAAGAGGATAAAGAGGACAGGCGACAAAAGCTTGAGGGGCTTAATAATGAGCTTGGGCAAAAACGTGAAGCATTGGTTTCCCTTGAAGAAATATTTAACGAGCTTAACAAGCATATGAGCGGCGGCGAAGCGCAAATAGACAAATATAATGCAGAAATTATTGAAAAGGTTCAAAAGGTTACGGAGGCTAAATCCGAAAGGGAAAGGCTTAAACACAGCTATGAAGCCCTTGAAGAGCAAAAAGAGAATTTAATTGAAAATAATTCTGCCGTTGAAGCGGAAATAAAGCAATGCCTGGAAATAAAGGAAAGCGCAGGGCAAAAGCTTGAAACCCTTAACAACCTTACAGACAAAATAAGGAAAGAACAGGAAGTTTTGGAGGGGGAAAAAACCAAAATTTCTGCCGAAATTGATAAGGCGGAAAAAAGGCGTGGAGAAGTTAACAGGGCATACCATGATTTGGTGTCCCGTCATAAAATGCTAACGGAGCTTGAAGCAAGCTACGAGGGTTATTATAAAAGCGTTAAAGCCATTTTAACAAAAAGCAAGCAAGAGCCGGAGCGGTTTTCCGGTATTTGCGGTGCTGTAAGCGAATGCGCCGAAACGGACAAGCAGTACGAAACGGCAATAAATATTGCTTTTGGTGGTGCGGTTCAAAACGTTATTACAAAGACAGAAAACGATGCAAAGTTTGCAATTGAATATTTAAAAAAGGAAAAATGGGGCAGAGTTACGTTCTTGCCTGTTACATCTATGAAACGAAATGGCCTAGGAAGCGTTAAACAGGATGTTTTAAGCGAAAAAGGCGTTATAGGCATAGCTCAGGAGCTAATTAGATATGATGAAGTTTATGAGCCGGTTTTTGCAAATTTACTGGGTAAAGTAATTATTGTTGATAATTTGCAAAACGGCATTGATTTATCAAAAAAATATAATAAGGCTTATAAAATTGTAACTTTAGATGGAGAGCTTCTTTCCGCAGGAGGAGCAATTACCGGGGGAAGCATAAATAAAGAAGCTTCCGCTGTTTTTGGAAGAAGCAGAGAAATACATGAGCTTAAAGACCAAATAAGTGAATACGAAAAAGAGGTAAAGACTCATGAGGATTTATGCGCTAAACTTTCTGAACAGCTTAAAATTATTATAAATAAGCTGCAACAAGGTAATATTTTACTTCATGAAAAGGCACTGGAGCGAGTTTCTCTTAATGAAAGCTTGACCCGGGAGACAAGCAGGTTAACCACCCTTAATAATCAAAAAAAGAAAAATGATTTAGATGATGGAAATATTATGGAAAACCTTGTTTTAACAAACAAGCGAATAAGAGAATGGGAAAAGCTTCATATACAGCTTGAAAAAGATGTTGAAGCATTAAAGGAAAGTTTAAAACAGCAGCAGAACAGTATGTCTGCCGGAAAGGCAAACAGGGATGAACATATTAACAGGCTAACCGACTTAAAAGTAGAAATTGGGGCGTCGGAGCAAACTGCTTTATCCTCTGAAGCAGATATAAAAAGGCTGGATAAAGAAATTTCAGATGCTTATACAAAAATTGAGTCGCTAAAAGATGAAATTTCCTTAAAAGGTGACCAAATTGAAGAGAAATTGCAAAACATAAAAGAAATTGAAATCAATATTCAGCAGCTAAATGATGAGCAAGCGGAACTATTAGTTGCCATAACACAGCTTGAAGAAGACAAAAAAAGCAACAGCGAAAAACTGGAACATTTAATGCAGGCAGAGGAAGACTGCAAAAATACTCTTTATACTTTGCAAAGCGAAAAGACAAGGCTGGAGCTTAAAAACGAGCAAGCTGAAAACGCACGGAGAAAAAGTTATGACGACATGTGGGACGAGTATCGCCTTACAATGCAAGGGGCAATTAGTTATAAGCAGGATGGCTTTAGCAGGGAAAATCTTAAATCAGAAGAGAATAGGCTTAAACAGAATATATTTGAAATGGGTGAAATAAACGTTGGGGCAATTGAAGAATATAAGGCTGTCAGAAGCAGACATGACGAAATGAGCCTTCAACGTGATGATATATTGGAAGCGGAAGAAAAGCTAAATAAGTTAATTGATGAGCTTACACAACTTATGGAAACCCAGTTTAAACAGCAATTTGAGCTTATTTCCGCTAATTTTTCCAAAGTGTTTAAAGAAATGTTTGCCGGAGGAAAAGCTTATTTAAAGCTGGCAGATGAAGCTAACGTTTTAGAATCCGGCATAGATATTGTGGCGCAGCCACCGGGGAAAAACTTGCAAAGCATGTCGCTACTTTCCGGCGGAGAGCGGGCTCTTACAGCCATTGCCCTTTTGTTTGGTATACTTCTTTTAAAGCCGTCACCGTTTTGTATTTTTGATGAAGTTGAAGCGGCGCTGGACGATGCCAATGTTGTTCGGTTTAATAATTTCTTAAAAAACTTTGCAAATGAAACACAATTTATTATAATAACACATAGAAAACAAACAATGGAAGCCGCAGACGTGCTTTACGGCGTTACAATGCAAGAGCAGGGGGTTTCCAAGCTTGTATCCGTAAGTTTTGTTGACCAAGCGGTATAAAGGAGAAAAAATATGTTTGACTTTTTAAAATCTAAATTAACAAAAACCAAAGAAAATATTTTATCAGGGGTTGAAAATGTTTTAAAAAGCTTTGCTAAAATTGACGAGGAACTCTTTGAAGAGCTTGAAGAAGCCCTTATTCTTGCAGACATTGGGGCGCAAACCGCCATGGATATTATTGAAAATGTTAAAGATAGGGTTAGAAAAGAGAAAATTTCCGACGTTGCTAATGTTAAGCAATGCTTAATTGATGAAATGGCAGAAATGATTAAAAGCGGTGGGGAAGCTAAGGAAATTAAATTTCCTGCTGTCATTTTGGTAATAGGTGTAAACGGTGTTGGCAAAACAACAACAATCGCAAAGCTTGGAAATATGTATAAATCTCAAGGCAAAAAAGTGCTTCTTGCGGCAGGGGACACTTTCCGTGCGGCTGCAATTGAACAACTTGAAATATGGGGGGAAAGAGCCGGAATTGACGTTATAAAACAACAGGAAAACTCTGACCCCGGCGCAGTGGTTTTTGATGCTGTTAATGCCGCAAAAGCCCGAAAGACGGACGTATTAATATGCGATACAGCAGGTAGGCTTCAAAATAAGAAAAATTTAATGGACGAGCTTTCAAAGCTTTACAAAATAATAAATCAAAACTATGAAAACGCCCATTTGGAAGTGTATTTGGTTTTAGACGCAACAACAGGGCAAAATGGGCTTTTGCAAGCAAAAGCATTTAAAGAAGCCGCCGACATTACCGGGCTTATTTTAACAAAGCTGGACGGTACTGCGAAAGGCGGCGTTGTGGTTGCTATTACAAACGAGCTTAAAGTTCCTGTAAGTTATATAGGCGTAGGGGAAGCAATTGATGATTTAAAGCCGTTTAGCCCAGAAGAATTTGCGGCTGCTATTTTTGGCGAACAATAGTTTTAAAGGCTTCAACAGCAAGCAAATAGCTGTTTATGCCAAGCCCGGAAACTTGCCCTAAGCAAGCAGGGGCAATTACGGATTTATGCCTAAAATCTTCACGTTGATAAATGTTAGAAAGATGAACTTCAATTGTAGGAATAGAAATTGATGATATTGCATCACGGATGGCATAGCTGTAATGAGTAAAAGCACCGGGGTTAATAACAATGCCGTAAACGCCGTTTGAATAGCAGTCCTGTAAAAAGTCCACAATATCGCCTTCGTGGTTGGATTGGAAGCATTCTATTTCAAAACCAAGCTCACTGCCTTTTTCTACAATTTTTTTATTAATGTCGTAAAGGGTGGTGTTTCCGTAAATATGGGGCTCACGGATACCTGTAAAGTTAATGTTAACACCATGAATTACTCTTATTTTTATCATATCCTATTCCTCCATACATTTTTAAACTTCTCTTTCTTCATGTCTGGGCGAGCGAGAAACAATAACCGCAGCCTTTGTTATAGCCGCAATAATATCAACGTCGAACTGCTGTTGCAATGCGGAAAGCTTAGTATAGAGGTGCCCTTTTTTAGTAACAACGTATTTCGGCGGCAAAGAATTGAGGGTAATTGCCTTTATATCGTATACACATTTTTCGCATGTGCAGCAGTGTATTTCTTTTAAAATGGACATTATCATATCACTAACGCAAATTTCCATGTAATTCATAATTTCAGGCATAAAGCTCCTCCTAATTATTTATTTTGAGTTTGGCGAACGAACCCTAATTTGCTTCATTATATTACTAATAATAAAAATGTTCAAGGGTTTCATAAATTTTCTCGTTCTTTTTCAGTCAGAGTTTTAACATATGCCGAAACAACAAGCTTTTCCATTCCTCTTTTTAAACGGACACTGAACTCGTCTCGCACAGATGTTGGTTTAACTAAAATGGTATAAAGCCCAAGCCGGTTGCCACACCATACATCAGTAAAAATTTGATCACCAATTTGAGCAGTATTTTTTATATCTGAATTTAACAGTTCTAAAGCTCTTCTTATCCCTTTTAACGTGGGTTTATTTGCCCGGGAAACGTTTGGAAGCTGTAAGCTTATATTAAAAGCCGCCACTCTTTCTTCGCTGTTATTGGACAAAAGTAATACTTTAAAGCCCATTTTCAAAAGCTTGTCTATTAAAGATAGGATTTCATCTGTAGGATGTTCCACGTCAAAAGGCACTAATGTGTTATCGATATCAAAAACAAGGGCATTAATACCAATTTTTTGCAAATATACATAGTCAATATCGAAAACGGATTTTACATATTTTTTAGGATAAAACCTTTTAAACATATTCACCTCTTATCAATAAATCCGGTCTTTTTGCTTTGGTTCTTTCAATTGATTTTTCAAGCCGCCATTTTTCAATGTTTGCGTGATGGCCTGAAAGCAAAACTTCCGGCACGCCTTTACCCAAAAATTCAGCAGGTCTTGTATATTGTGGGTATTCTAAAAGCCCGTTTGAAAAGCTTTCGTCCATGTGAGAAGTTTCGTCCCCTAAAACTCCTTTAACAAGCCTTGAAACGCTGTCTACTAAAACACAGGCGCAAAGCTCTCCTCCTGTTAAAACATAATCTCCAATGGAGATTTCTTCGTCAACAATTTCTTCTATTACACGCTCGTCTATGCCTTCGTAATGACCGCATAGAAGTATTAAATTGTCAAGTGTGGAAAGCTCCTGTGCTTTTTTCTGGGAAAAAGGCGCTCCTTGGGGCGTTAAATAAACAACTTTAACGTCTCCATCTATTTTACTTTTCACATGTTTAAAAGCACTATAAACAGGAACAGGGCTTATAACCATGCCTGGTCCTCCTCCATAGGGATAATCGTCTACAGAATTATGCTTATTATCTGCAAAATCTCTAATATCTACGCATTCAATTTTAATAATGCCGGATTTTTGCGCCCGTCCTAATACGCTATGGCTTAAGGCATTTTCAATCATTTCAGGAAATAAAGTAAGTATATAAAAATTCAACTTCTCAAACCTTCCAATAATTTTACAATAATTTTCTTTTCGCTAGCATTTATAGATAAAATACATTGCTTAATGGCTGGTATTAATAATGTTTTGCCGTCATCATCTGTTACGGAATAAACATCGTTTGCCCCGGTTTGCAAAATGTCTGTTAAAATTCCTAACTTTTCACCGTCTTCAGTAAACACTTGGCAATCGTACAAATCCCTCATGTAAAACTCGTCTTCTTCAAGAGGAAGCGCCAGCTCTTCGGGTATTGTAATATACGAATTTTTAAGCCTCTCGGCTTCGTTCATATTATCAATGCCTTTAAGCTTTAGTATAACAAGCTGTTTGTGAAAACGCACCCCGGTTATTTCATATTCTGTAACGGAATTGCCTTGTATTACATTTATTTTTTTTAATAGCTCAAAACGTTCAGGTGCGTAAGTTAAAGGAAAAACTTTAACATGCCCTTGTACGCCGTGAGTGTTAATAATTTGACCAATTTTAAAATCCAAATACTACACCTCAATATGAAAATCATTTCCAGAAAATAAGAAAAAGCGCAGCAACGCCACGCTAATATCTTAGAGCCCGTCTAAAATCTCCAATCCAACATCTTTTCGGCAATTTCCATTTTGTACGGATCAGCCGTAAACGGAAAATGTCCTCGTAAATCTACTGAAAGTGAAATCTAAGACAGGTTCTTATACTATTTCAACAAGCACCCGCTTATCGCAATGAATAGCGGCGGCTTTCATAACATTGCGGATTGCCTTAGCAATACGCCCTTGTTTTCCAATAACTTTGCCCATATCCTCCGGCGCAACTCTAAGTTCAAGTGTAACGTTGTCGCCATCGTTTTTTTCTGTAACATTAACCTCTTCGGGCTTTTCAACCAAGTTTTTTGCAATTAATTCAAGCAATTCCTTCATAGGTAACTCCTCCTTGTAAGAAACACTTATAGATTACATTGCGCCGGCTTTTTTTAATAAAACTCTAACTCTATCAGTTGGTTGAGCGCCGGTTTTAAGCCATTTAGCTGCACTTTCAACATCAACTTTCAAGTCTGCAGGCTCTCTAGTAGGGTCATAATAACCGATTTGGTCAATTGCTTTGCCATCTCTTGCAACTCTTGAGTCTGCCACAACTATTCTATAAAATGGACTTTTCTTTGAACCCATTCTTTTTAATCTGATTTTTACCAATTGTTTCACCTCCACATGTATAATCATACTGATTACTGCATCTATTTGAAAAAAGGAAGATTCATTTTCCCTCTTTTGCCGGATGTCATTCCAGAAAACTGCTTCATCATTTTTTTCATTTCTTCAAACTGTTTTAACAAACGGTTAATTTCTTGTATTGTGCGGCCGCTTCCCGAAGCGATTCTTTTTTTCCGGGAACTGTTTAAAACGTCCGGGTTGTTTCTTTCGTGTGGCGTCATGGATAAGATTATGGCTTCAACGTGTTTCATTGCATCATCGTCGATTTCTGCATCTCCTAAAGCCGCTTGATTAAGCCCCGGAATCATAGACATAATGTTTTTTAAGGGCCCCATTTTTTTAATTTGCTGCATTTGGTTAAGAAAATCCTGCAAATCAAAATCATTAGTGCGCATTTTCTTTTCAAGAGCTAACGCTTCTTTTTCATCAAATGCAGTTTGGGCCTTTTCTATAAGAGATAAAACATCTCCCATGCCAAGAATTCTGGAGGCCATTCTGTCGGGGTAAAACTGTTCGAGATCTGAAAGCTTTTCACCCATGCCCACATATTTTATAGGCTTGCCTGTAACATAGCGGACGGATAATGCTGCGCCACCTCTTGTGTCGCCGTCAAGTTTTGTAATTATTATGCCGTCAAGCCCTAACTGCTTGTCAAAGCTTTCCGCAACGTTAACGGCATCTTGCCCGGTCATAGCATCTACAACCAGTAAAATTTCATTGGGTCTTACTTCGTTTTTAATGTCTGAAAGCTCATCCATTAATTCTTCGTTAATGTGCAAACGTCCGGCGGTATCAATAATAACAACGTCTAGGCTTGAACCTTTTGCGTGTTCTAATGCGACTTTTGCAATTTTTACTGGGTCTTTTTCGCCATCAATTTTAAAAACCGGGATGTGAAATTTAGAACCCACAACTTCAAGCTGCTTAACTGCGGCGGGCCGGTAAACGTCGCAAGCCACAAGCAACGGCTTTTTGCCTTGCCCTTTAAGTTGCCCTGCAAGCTTTCCGCAAGTTGTTGTTTTACCTGCGCCTTGAAGACCAACTGCCATAAAAATAGTCGGTGGGCGAGGGCTAAACGTTAGCTTTGATTGGGTTTGACCCATTAAAGCAATTAACTCGTCGTTAACAATTTTAATAACTTGCTGACCGGGGTTTAACCCCTCTAAAACATCTGTGCCTATAGCTTTTTCTGTTATTTGCGAAATAAAGCTTTTAACAACTTTATAATGAACGTCCGCTTCAAGCATAGCAAGTTTAACTTCCCGCAAGGCATCCTTAACGTCTTTTTCCGTTAAGCGCCCTTTGCTTTTAAGCTGCTTAAAAACTTCCTGCAATTTATTTGTTAGATTTTCAAAAGCCATATAAACGCACCTCTCGAAGAATTATAAATCAAAAAAAATGCATTGTCAATTGATTTTTGATTTTATTATTGGTATCATTATAATTATGAGGTGATTTAGTGGATTTAAAATTTGAGGATTTTATTTTAGACAACATACACGGCTATATAGCGTTAACAGAAATAGAATGTAAAATTGAAACCTTGCCGATTTTTAGAAGACTTAGAGGGATTAAACAGCTTGGGTTAACAAACTGGATTTTCCCAGGAGCAGAGCATACTCGGTATTCTCATAGTTTAGGGGTTATGCATATAGCGGATAAAATGGCGCAAAAGCTGGATTTTACATTAAAAGAGCGGCAATTTATCAGAGTTTGCGGTATGCTTCACGATATCGGGCATTATCCGTTGTCTCATGTTGGTGAGAGGGCATATAGATGGCATTACAGCAAAGATTCAAAAAATTATCACAACCCATTATACTATGCAGATGAATTATCAAAGCCGGACGAAGCCCACGAATCTATTATAACCGATGTATTAATCAAAAAAAGCGAAAATCCATTTCACCATGAATTAATAAGCGAAGCGGCAATAAGAGCAAGCAGCGGTTTAAAAGAGCTTTTTTCAAAATATGATATAGACATAGACGACGTTTGTGCAATAATCACAGGAAATATAACAAAAACAGAGCATATAAAATTTGTGCAGATTTTACATTCGGAGCTTGATGCCGATAGAATTGACTATTTATTAAGAGATACGTTTTCATCCGGCACGGCATATGGAGCTTTTGAAATAAATTCCCTTATAAAAAGCCTTGAAATGGCGAGGCATAAGTATTTCGACGTTGATATTATGGGGGTTAATTTTAAAGGGATTTTATCCGCCGACCAGTTTCTAATAAACAGGTATTTTGCTTATAAACAAGTGTTTCTCCATAAAAACGTTATTATTACAAGCTTAATGAGCGAAATGATAATGTTGGAATTGTTAAATACAGAGGGATTTCCATCGCATGACACACTTATTGATTGGATAAACACCCACGAAAGTAACGACAATTTCTTTAATTTTACAGACAGCTTTTTTATTGAAGCCATAAAAAGACATCGAGAAAACGAAAATACTTTAATAAATAAAATGATTAACAACATAATCCATTATACAATACCAGAGCTTGCACATCCTAAAGAAAAACATAATATAATTATTTCCGGTACAAATAACGAAGAAATTTTAAGCAACATGAAAAATTGCGGAGTACTAGGCGTTGATTTAAAAGAAAACCAAATAATGAAAATAGACCGAATATTTTTGACAGAACATATAAAATCAGAAAATTTTCGCAGAGTTTATGAGAATTTCAGTTTGGAGCACTCTCTTGAAACCTATGAGCTTCACCGTTTAGTAAACGGCATATCATATATTGATGACAGCGGAGAAATTTCATTGCTTTTAGATACTCAGTCATCTTTAATTAAAGATTTATGCAGGCATAAAACACTTTTTTTAAGAACGTATACAATAGAGTAGAGGTGTTTACGTATGAAAGGCGAAATTAATAATTTTTTAAAAAATTATAAAAACCAAGGCATATATCCCTTTCATATGCCTGGTCATAAAAGGATTAAAAGTTTTATTAATACAGATGATTTTTTAAATTTTGATATAACAGAGATTTATGGTGCAGACAATTTGCCTAACCCCACAGGGATTATTGGAGAAACTCAACGGGAAATGGCAGAAGTTTATGGAGCGGACAAAACGTTTATGCTTGTTAATGGTTCAAGCAGCGGTATAATTGCCGCAATACTTTCCGTTTGCGCAGACGGTGACGGAATTTTGATTGGGAGAAACAGCCATGTTAGCGCTTATAACGGATTAATTTTGTCCGGGGCTGTGCCTTATTATTTGTATCCTGAAATGACAAATTTCGGCATTGCCGGGGGAATAAGCCCGGAAAAACTGGAAGATAAACTTATAACCAATAGTCATATTAAAGCAGTTTTTATAACAAGCCCAACTTACGAAGGAATTTGTTCTGATATATCAGAAATTGCTAAAATAACCCACAAATACAAGAAGATTTTAATTGTAGATGAAGCTCATGGCGCACATTTTAACTTTCATGAGGCCTTTCCTAAAACTGCAATAAAAGCCGGAGCGGATATTTCTATTCAAAGCCTCCATAAAACCCTTCCGGCTCTTAACCAATGCGCCTTATTACATGTTAAAAGCCATAGAGTTAATTTAGACAGGCTTTCTCAATGCTTAAAAATGATGCAAACTACAAGCCCTTCCTATATTTTTATGGCTGTTATGGAAAATTGCGTTAAACTTGTAAGCAGAAAAGCACTTTTTGACGACTATATAAGTATACTTAAAGAGGTGAGAGGGGAGCTTTTAAAAAATGAAACTATAAAGCTTGTTAGCAAAGAGCTTGTTAATAAATTCGGTATAAATGAAATTGATATATCAAAACTGGTTTTTATTTTAAACTGCAATGAAAACGGAGATTATTGCGAAAGCTTTTTGCGTGAAAATTATAAAACGGAACTTGAAATGTGCGGTATAAACCATTTAATAGCTTTAACTTCTGTTGCCGATAGCAAAGAGGGCTTTGAAATGCTTAAAAACGGTATTAACAGATTAAATTCCCTATTGAAATTTTGTAAAAAAGAGTTTACAATAAAGTTTGAGGGTTTTGCCAATCAGGCAGTTTATACCCCTAGAAAAGCGGTTTATATGCCTTTACGGGAAGAAAGCTTGGAAAAGTGCGAAAATGAGGTTTCAGCAGGTTATGTTATACCTTATCCGCCGGGAATTCCATTGGTTGCACCAGGAGAGCTTATTACAACAAAAACAATACAGCTTATTAACGGATACATAAAAAATAATATTCAAGTTGTTGGCGTTGTAAATAATCGTATAAAAATTATAAATTGAATTAAATTTTAAATTAAGAAAATGGAGTTATTAATACGTATATACTTATAAATTTATAGGGTATAAAAAAGGAGATATATATGACAAATTTAATAAGCATTACAGATATTGTGTATGCGGCTGTGCTTGCGCTTTTACTTACAATTCTTATACAGACTATTACAAAAGCGGTTTCTATGTTTTTTAAGCCTATTGAAATTGAGCACACCCAAAGGGAAATTAAGCAAATTATTGAAAAGTGTCAAAGCCTTTTTCCCAGAGAAAATGTGCTTTTCGACGGGCAAACGTTTAAAAGGGGCATGAATGTGCGAGTTGTTACAAACAGACAAAAAATCATTGAAGGCGAACTTATTGGAATTAACAGCGATGATATGATTTGTCTTTTAACAAGCAAATTCGTAGTAGCGCAGGATTTGCGTAATATAAAAGAAATGAAAATAATTAAGTAAAAATCACGGGTTTTAATTCGTATTAGATTCGTAGGGAACGTTTTGGATGCGTTCCGAATTCCGAAAGGCATTATGCAAAAGAATTCGACAGTGTGAATCACGGGTTTTTTAATCCGTGATTTTTTATGTTTCATTAAGAATAGGGCGTGTTTACATGGTTTTGAAATTTTTTAATCAATATCCAACACACCCGAATAATATCCCGTAAATTGTAAATAATGGATATAAATGTATTTAAATGTGAGTTCAGAAAGGTCTTTCGTTTTGAACTCACATAATTTTATGGGAGTGTTTTTATGCAGACGATAAACGGACTTTTGGTAGGAACCCAGTTAATTTTTACCTTTATAATTGGAATGTATTTTTACAATGCATTAAAGCAGCAACAGGCAACAAAGGCTACGATAAGCATAGATTCCAGCGAAGAAGCCGAAAAACTTAGAAAACTAAGAGAAATACAACTTAACAAGCCTCTTTCGGAAAAGACAAGACCACAAAATCTTGATGATGTTTACGGGCAGGAAAACGGCATTAAAGCATTGAAAGCAGCTTTGTGCGGACCAAACCCACAGCATGTCATAATTTACGGCCAGCCGGGCATTGGTAAAACAACAGCCGCAAGGCTTGTTTTAGAAGAGGCTAAGAAATCGCTTAAATCCCCTTTTGCCGAAAACGCACCGTTTGTAGAAGTTGATGCGACAATTTTGCAGTTTGATGAAAGAAGTATTGCAGACCCGTTAATTGGCTCTGTTCACGACCCAATATATCAAGGGGCTGGCGTTTACGGACAAGCAGGAATTCCTCAGCCAAAGCAGGGTGCTGTAACAAACGCCCATGGAGGAGTGTTGTTTATTGACGAAATAGGCGAGCTTCACCAAATGCAAATGAACAAGCTTTTAAAGGTTTTAGAAGACGGAAAGGTAACTCTTTCTAGCTCTTATTATTCAAAAGAAAATAAAAACATCCCAAGGCATATAC
Organism: uncultured Eubacteriales bacterium; assembly: GCA_964545475.1. Classification (GTDB taxonomy): domain Bacteria; phylum Bacillota; class Clostridia; order Lachnospirales; family JAISER01; genus CAZJGG01. Next base: position 27,206 of record CAZJGG010000019.1, read on the forward strand.
ACGACATGTTTTGTAACGGCTTACCTGCGGATTTTAGACTTGTGGGCGCAACAACAAGAAGCCCGGAGGATTTGCCGGAAGCTTTACGCTCTCGATGCCAAGAAATATTTTTCAGAAATTTGACTAAGACGGAAATTGAAGCAATTGCGGAAAGCGCATGTACAAAAGCCGAGTTTGAATATGAAAATGGAGTTGGAAAACTTGTTTCACAATATGCTGCAAACGGAAGAGATGCTGTAAATATAATACAATCTGCCGCATCTTTTGCAACTCTTGAAGACAGAACGGATATTAAAATAACTGATATAGAAGAAATCGCCGAATTCGGGCGTTATTTAAAATCCAACGATAAGCATGTTGAAAACGAGCAAAAAATTGGTGTTGTAAACGGAATGGCGGTTTTTGGCTCTGGCTCAGGTTCAGTGCTTGAAATAGAAACTACGGCTGTTCCGGCGCTTAATGAGGGAATGGGAAGCCTTAAAATAACCGGCGTAGTTTCAGAAGAAGAAATAAACAGCCGTTATGGAAAAATGAGAAGAAAGTCCAATATAACAAATTCTGTTGAAAATTGCATTACGTTAATCCATAAAGTATCTGGAATTAACACTAAAAATTTTGATATTCATATAAATTTCGTTGGGGGAGCTCCCGTGGACGGACCTTCGGCAGGAATAGCAATTTTTTCAGCAATTTATTCTGCTCTTATAGAAAAAGCTGTTCCTCAAATTTTAGCAATGACAGGGGAGATTTCTATAAAAGGGCGTGTTTGCCCTGTGGGTGGTGTACCGGATAAAATTGAAGCCGCAATAAACGCAGGAGTTAAAAAAATATTAATCCCTAAGTCAAATTATCAAAAATCCTTTTCAAAATATGGGAGTGCCATTGTTTGTGTTGAAACGGTAGAAGAGGTTTTAAAAGAAGTGTTCGGTTTCAGCAGTATTATTATTCCTTTAAATTACGAAAATAACAAAGCATATTTATAAGAGGCTGTTTAAAATCTTCATTCAGCCGTATTTTTGGTTATTTTTTCGTTATTCTACGTCAGCGTGAAACGCCCATACCTTGTTCAGTATGAACGTTCCACGCTTCCTTGCCTAACAAAAAAATCACTCAAAAATACGTCTAAAGCGAGATTCTAAACAGCCTCTAAGAGCCGGCGGTCAATAAAGACCGCCTATACATATTTACTAAAGGCGAGTTTTAAGCGGTCGCCTAAATCCGTATATCAACTGTACATCCATCAAGCATTTCTAAAATTGCTGTTCCGGTTTCTTCAGCTGTTTTCATAGATTTTTTCATAATGGCAACGTTAACAGCCGTTGCAACGCTTGGTTGCGCCATATCCATAGATAATAATCCTATGTCCATATATTCATCTCCTTAACTTTACTTTTATTATGATATTTGTATCGTAATTTGTATTATAATCTCGAATATTAAATATTATTAGCATTTTTTGATATTTGTTGTAAAAAAATATACTTAAGGGTATAATTAAATAGCTGTAATCACGCTTGCAAAAGCAAAAAAGAGGTGTAACATGAGAAAAATACTGTTGCTGTCGGTTTTAGTTATAACCGTTACTATAGCAAGTGCACTTTTAGGCAATTATTATGGTACAAACGCTGCACCGGTTTTTAAAGAAGAAGTATTAGCGGAAGAGAGTGCAGAGGAAAATTTAGTTCAAGAAGCCACAAATATAAGCGAACAGGAAGCGGAAGATGCTTTAAATATTATTTTCCCCAAAACTTCAAACATAAAAATCTCTGTAGTAGGGGATTTAATGGTACATGACGAGCAAATGTATTTTGCAAAAAAAAGCGAAAACGAAATAGATTTTAATTCTTCTTTCAGGTTTATTAAGCCATATCTTGAAAATGCAGATTTAACAGTGGGTAATTTAGAAACTACATTTGCCGGAAAAGAAGTGGGTTACAGTTTTTACCCAACATTTAACGCCCCAGACGAATTTGGACAAGCCCTTAAAAATGCGGGATTTGACTTGGTGACAACTACAAATAACCATGCATTGGATAAAATGGAAAAAGGTGTCTTACGCACCCTTGACGTGCTTGACACATTGGGCATTGACCACGTGGGGACATATAGAAGTTTTAACGAGCGGGATAATATTTACATCAAAGAAATAGACGGTATTAGGCTTGCATTTTTATCTTATACTTACGGGACAAATGGCATTCCCATTCCTCAAAATAAAGAATACTTAATAAATGTTTTAAACGAAGGTCTTATACAGGCGGATATTAAAAGGGCAAAGGAACTTAAGCCGGATTTTATTATTGTATTGCCACATATGGGGGTTGAGTACGACACTTTACCTAATTCTAGCGTAAAAAACTGGGTTAATATAATGCTTGATGCAGGAGCGGACATTGTTTTAGCAAGCCATCCTCACGTTGTCCAGCCAACAGAGTTTATTGAAAAAGTAGATGAAAACGGAGAAGTGAGAACCTGTTTTGTGGCTTATTCCATGGGTAATTTTATTTCTTCTCAAAGAACGCTGCCAAGAGACACTGGAATTATTGTAAATTTAGAATTTGAGAAAAAAGGCAGAGATAAAGCCGTTATAAAAAATGCAGATGTTGTAAAAACTTGGGTTAAGTTTAAAAACGCAAAAGGTGCAATGGATATTGCGGTGCTTCCGGTTGAGGATACTCTCTTGCAATACGAAAGCGGACAAGATATAGATTTACGCCAAAAGGATATAAACCGAATAAAGGAAATAGGAGGGCGGTAAAATGCATGTAACAGCTGTGGTTGTTGCTGCCGGAAAAGGCGAAAGGCTAACATCCCATATTTCAAAGCAGTTTATTAATCTAAAGGGAAAGCCGATACTTGCTTATACTTTAGAAAAATTTAATGAGAACAACGAAATTAACGACATAGTTCTTGTTACTCGAAGCATTGCAGTAGATTATTGCAGAAGTGAAATTGTTGAGGCATACGGATTAAATAAGGTGAAAAACATAATTTTCGGAGGACAAACAAGGCAGCAGTCGGTTTTAAATGGGCTTAAATGCTGTCAAAATGCCGATATAGTGCTTATTCACGATGGGGTGCGCCCGTTTGTTGGCTCTGAAGAAATAAGTGCTGTAATCGAGGGGAGCGTAAAGCACGGGGCGTGCGCTGTTGGGGTTATGGTTAAAGATACTGTCAAAAAGTGTGATAAAAATAATATTATTAAATCAACACTGGACAGAAGCAAGCTTTGGCAAATTCAAACGCCCCAAGGATTTACATACGATTTAATTATGCAGGCATACAAAAAGGCTGAAAAAGAGGGCTTTATTGCAACGGATGATTGCCAGATTGCGGAATATGCAGGGCATAAATGTTATATAACACAAGGCAGTTATTTTAATATTAAAATAACAACAAAGGAAGATTTAATTTTTGCCGAGGGGATTTTAGAAAATCTAGGAGAGAAAAATGAGAGAAATTGAAATATATACAGATGGCGCATGTGAAGGCAACCCGGGTAGGGGAGCGTACGGTATAGTACTTTTATATAACGGGACCAGAAAAGAATTATCCGGCGGTTATAAGTTAACAACTAATAATCGTATGGAGCTAATGGGTGTTATAAAAGCTCTTGCAGCTTTAAAAGAACCTTGCAAAATAAAGCTTTATTCAGACTCAAAGTATGTTGTTGACGCAATAAGGCTTGGTTGGGCAGAAAAATGGAAAAAAAACAATTGGATGCGGACAAAAAAAGACAAAGCGTTAAATTCAGATTTATGGGAAAACCTCTTGAATTTGCTTAAAATTCACCATGTTGAGTTTATTTGGGTAAAAGGGCACGCTGATAACATAGAAAACGAAAGATGCGATTTTTTGGCGGTATCTCATATAAAAACAGGAATTTTAGGTGTAGATGAAAAATATGAAAATAACCGTTGACATTCTATCGGATATGTGGTAGAGTTAACGCGGTTAGTACTTATTCAATGTTAACATTGAATGGTAAAGAAATATTTTTTTTAACTAGGAGGATTTTCAATGAAAAAAGGTAATGTTAAGTGGTTCAACGCAGAAAAAGGTTTTGGTTTTATTTCCGTTCCAGGTGAAGACGATGTTTTCGTTCACTTCTCAGCTATTAACGCTGACGGCTTCAAGACTTTAGAAGAAGGTCAAGAAGTGGAATTTGATGTAGTACAAGGTGCTAAAGGTCCTCAAGCTGCAAACGTGGTACGCTGCTAATCAATTGTTTTGTGCGTTTGCATTAAAATATATTTAGGTTAGTTACGGTTTAAAACCCTTCATTTATTTGAAGGGTTTTTTCTGTTTTAATACTAATTGTAGAATAATAAAAAGCTCTCTTCGCTAATTAGAGCAATTTAACAAAACATTAACAGGTGTGGAGCGGAAACAGCAAACGTTTCACCGCTGTTTTCGCAAACATAGATGTTTATGTTTTTGCAAATAGCTATAGAGAAGAGAGCTTTTTATTATTGGTTAATACCGCAGCAGTGCTTGTATTTTTTGCCGCTTCCGCATGTGCAAGGGTCGTTTCTGCCGACTTTTGCATCCTTGCGTTTTTTAGGCTGTTTTGTAGCGCTTTCGTCCTTGTTTGTAAATGTTTCTTTTGCAACCTCTTCACGTTCCTGCTGGATTGCTATTCTTACATTGAATAAGCCCTTAATAGTGTCCACCTGAATGTTATTACCGAGCTCGTCGAACATTTCATAGCTTAAAAACTTATATTCAACAAGAGGGTCTCTTTGGGCGTAGGCTCTTAAAGATATACCCTGGCGCATTTGATCCATATCGTCAATGTGGTCCATCCATTTTTGGTCAATAACTCGAAGCAATATAATGCGTTCAATTTCACGCATTCTTTCTTCCGTAAACTCTTGTTCTTTAGCTTCGTATATTTTAAGAGCCTTTTCATAAAGCATTTCTTTTAATTCATCTTTTTTAAGTGTATGTTTTTCTTCTTCTGTTAAAACATGAGCCGCTCCGTGGTAAAGCAAGACTAAGCTTTCGTTAAGCCCATTAAAATCCCATTCTTCTGGAAATTCTGAATCTCCTGCATATAAGTCAACAGCTCTGTCTAAAACGGATTTTAACATACTAAGGACGTTTTCTTTTAAATCTGCTCCCATTAAAACTTTCATACGCTCCGCATAAATAATTTCACGCTGTTCGTTCATTACACGGTCGTATTCAAGCAAGTGTTTACGAATACCAAAGTTGTTGCCTTCTACTTTCTTTTGGGCGTTTTCAATTGCTTTTGTAAGCATGTTGTGTTCAATAGGCTCGTCCTCGTCAAGTTTCATGGCTTCAACAATTTTAACCATACGGTCAGAGCCGAAAAGCCGCATTAAGTCATCATCAAAAGAAATATAGAAGCGAGACTCACCAGGGTCCCCCTGACGACCGGAACGCCCTCTTAACTGATTGTCGATACGTCTTGATTCGTGCCTTTCAGTACCGATTATTTTAAGACCTCCAAGCTCTGAAACGCCTTCCGCAAGCTTAATGTCTGTACCACGTCCTGCCATGTTTGTTGCAATAGTTACAGCTTTAATTTCTCCGGCTTTTGCGACAATTTCTGCTTCTTTTTCGTGGAATTTTGCGTTTAAAACCTGATGGGGAATACCCTCACGCTTTAATAAAGCACTTAAAATTTCGGATTTATCAATCGTTATTGTGCCAACAAGAACCGGTTGACCTCTGTGGTAACATTCACGAATATCATTAATAACGGCACGGAATTTTGCCGCTTCAGATTTATAAACAACATCAGGGTTGTCTTTACGAACTACCGGTTTGTTTGTAGGAATAACTACAACGTCCATGCCGTAAATTTCTCTAAATTCCGATTCTTCTGTTAGTGCAGTACCTGTCATACCGGATTTTTTTTCATATTTATTAAAGAAGTTCTGGAATGTTATTGTTGCAAGAGTCTTGCTTTCTCTGTTAACTTTTACATTTTCTTTTGCTTCAATTGCTTGATGAAGCCCGTCGGAATAACGCCTGCCCGGCATTAAGCGCCCGGTAAATTCGTCTACAATAACAACTTCTTCGCCTTGAACAACATAATCCTTGTCAATATGCATGTTATAATTAGCTTTTAAGGCGTTGTTTATATGATGCTGGATTTCAAGGTTTTCCGGGTCTGCAAGGTTTTCTAGGTTAAAATAACGTTCGGCTTTTTTAACGCCCTCGTGAGTTAAAGTAACGGTTTTAGCCTTTTCATCAACTACGAAATCCCCTTCTTCTTTAATATCTTCCCGGGTAATTGCGTTAAGAGCCTCTGTTTCGTTTAAAATGCGACCTCTATTAAGAGGTTTAACAAAAGTGTCTGCAACTTTATAAAGCTGAGTGCTTTTGCCGCTGCTGCCGGAAATAATTAAAGGTGTCCTTGCCTCGTCAATTAAAACAGAGTCAACCTCGTCAATAATAGCGTAATTCATACTACGTTGAACCATGTTATCTTTAAAAACAACCATGTTATCACGTAAATAGTCAAAGCCAAGCTCGTTGTTTGTAGCGTATGTTATGTCGCAGTTATATGCCGCCTGACGCTCTTCACTTGTTAAATCATGAAGGATAACACCGACGGAAAGACCTAAAAAAGTATATATTTGACCCATCCACTCAGAGTCACGCCTTGCGAGGTAATCGTTAACCGTTACAATATGAACGCCGTTTCCTGGAAGCGCATTTAAATATGCCGGAAGTGTTGCAACGAGAGTTTTACCTTCACCCGTTCTCATTTCCGCAATACGCCCTTGGTGCAAAATTATACCACCGATTAACTGAACACGGAAATGACGCATATTAAGCACACGCTTGCCAGCTTCACGAACAACGGCGAAAGCTTCAGGCAATAAATCGTCAAGAGTCGTTCCGCTTTCAAGCCTTTGACGAAACTCAGCCGTTTTTCCTCTTAACTGTTCATCACTTAATTTCTCTATTTCAGGCTCTAAAGCTTCAATTGCATCTGCTATCGGTAAAATACGTTTAATCTCTTTGCTGCTGTATGTTCCGAAAATACTTTCAAGAATTCCCATTGCTTTGCTCCTCTTTTAATAAAGTACAAGACATAGTTTACATAAATATTTTAATATTTGCAAGCATTTAAATGAAATTTTATTATAACAACGCAGATTAATCAATAAGCACTTGCTTAAGTCTTTATATTGACCTATTCGTTTATATTGTGATATTATTTATGTGATACTGCTCTCAAATAAATATTTACTGTAAATTAATTTGAAAACAGTATATAAGAACCTGTGTTCAATAAGCTGTTACCCGACTTTGAAAGCGATTATTCCGCCCTTCTTTGTTGCGGCGGCTCGACATAATTTGTATTATTATGCCTTCGCCGCCGCGCCGCGAATGGCGAAAAATCGCTATTCAAATTCGGGCAACCCATTACTGAACGCTGGTTCTAAAATAAAAAATTACGTGAACTGAAAAGGATATTTTATGCTGACATTAAATAAGCCACTAATTCTGGCATCTAACTCACCAAGGAGAAAAGAACTGTTAAGTTTGATTGGACTCAAATTTACAGTAATACCAAGTAATGCAGAAGAAGACATAAAAATTATAGAGCCGGAGACGTTGGTTTGCGAATTGTCTAAAATAAAAGCTGGGGAAATTTATAATCTTGTTCATGACTCAATGCCGGAATTTTATATTTTGGCGGCGGATACTGCCGTCTTCTGTGAAAACCAAATTTTGGGCAAGCCAAAGGATTTGCCGGAAGCTTTTAATATGCTTAAGTTAATTTCAGGAAGAAGCCATGATGTTTTTACGGGAATAGCTATTATGGACAACACCGGAAAAGTGAGAACTCATGTTGAAAAAACCGTTGTTTTTATAGACGAGTTAACCCCGGAAGAAATTAATTGTTATATTTCTCGGGGTGAATCTATGGACAAGGCAGGGGCATATGGAATACAAGGAAGCTTCGCCCAGCATATTAAAGGAATTAACGGCTGTTTCTACAATGTTATGGGGCTTCCGCTAAATGCACTTAACAATCTTTTTAAACAATTTATTGGGGAATAAATATGGATTATATTTTGAGTGTTAAAAATTTAAATTTTATGGATTTTATTAAATATTCGGAAATAAATATTAAAGAAAACGAAATGACCTTTATTTGCGGCGAAAGCGGAAGCGGAAAAAGTACGCTTTTAAAGCTTTTTAATGGAGTTTCGCCCTATGTTTCCGGAAGCATTACTTATAAGGGTATAGATATAGAAAAATATGACCCTGTTTGTTTGCGTAAGGACATACTTTTGTGCAGCCAAACCGTTTATTTGTTTGATACAACCATTAGAGATAACTTTTACGAGTATTATTCCTACAGAGATTTAAGACCTCCTGCCGATAATGAAATTATAGATTATTTAAACATATGCTGTGCTTCCTTCCCTTTAGAAGCAGAGGTTAGAACAATGTCTGGCGGAGAGAGACACAGAGTATTTATTGCCATCTGCCTTTCGTTTCTGCCAAAAGTGATTATGCTGGACGAGCCTACATCAGCTTTAGACGAGGAAAACTCTATAAATTTGTTGTCTAATTTAAAAAAGTTTTGTAAGGAAAAAGATATTACAATGGTTGTGGTTTGCCATAATAAAGGGCTCGCGGAACAATTTGCTGATAATATAATACATCTTAGAAAGGGAAAAGATTGATGAGCAGTATAATTGAGCTTAACATTATGCAGTTTGCCCTAATATATGTACTGCTTATTATTGTTTTGGCGGTAATGAAAAAATGCCAAATCAACCAAACAAGGCTTTTAATTGTGGCGAGTATGCGCATGACAGTACAGCTTGTTTTAGCTGGGCTTGTTCTTACTTATATTTTTAAAAACCCACATCCGGTTTTTGTAGTTGTATATCTCTCATTAATGACTGGTTTTGCTGTTTATACAGCTTTATCAAGAAATAAGGGCATAAATAAAAAGTTTAAAATGATTGTGGGTATTTCTCTCGGGGTTACAGGGCTTTCAGTAGTTGTATTTTTTATAACTGTTATTGTGGGGGTTAATATTTTTAATCCCCAATACACAATACCCATTAGCGGTATGATTATGGGCAACGCCATGAACGGCGTCAGCTTGGGTCTTAAAACATTTAATGAAAATATAAAAACCGGGCGCATTAAAATTGAAACATTAATTAACATTGGGGTAACGCCGCAAAAAATTCTTACTCCCTTTGTTAACAATGCCCTTGAAACCGCTCTTTTGCCAACCCTTAACTCAATGCTTGGCATGGGCATTATATCATTGCCAGGTATGATGACAGGACAGATACTTTCGGGAACGTTGCCAAACACGGCGATTTTATATCAAATTGCAATAATAGTTGCAATTTCCGCTGTAACTTGCCTTGCGGTGTTCTGTTCTCTTTATTTCGGCTGCAAAACCCTTTATAACAAACGCAATCAAATGGTATTTTAGTTGATTTCATATTAAATAATGGTATAATAGTATTTAACAAAAATTTAGTAAATGTAAAAGAATTAGGTGAAATTTATGGCACAGGCTGCAAACAATTTATTTAACTTTTTTAATGCTTCGGCAAGCAGTAATATATATGTTTACGAATTATTTATATTAATTTTTATTATAATCGTTTCTTTAAGGATAATAGTTTGCGGAGGTTATCAAACCCAGTTAACCATTTTTAATTTAAGTGCAAAGGACATTGGAGAGAAAAGCGCAATAAAAGATACAAAAAGCAAACTTTTAAACAAAGTTGTTAAAGACTTTGTTAAATCTTCCGATAAAGGTATATCTGTTTTAAACCCTATAAGTATAGTAAAAAAGCATTTATTCTCTCTAACTATGTTGGGTATAAGTTATGAAAGCCTAGAGAGGTTTGTTAGCTTGTCTTCTAATGGGTTTTTGGTTATAGGAGCGCTTCTTGCGTTTATTTTTGAGGACTATAGAAGCATTTACGCTCTTTCTACAATTGTCGCTTTTATTTTGTTTAGATTATTTGAGACAGTTTTTGATTTTATAATAATTAAAAATAAACTGGAGCTTGAAATGGCGGAGTATGTAAACCGGGAAATAGGTCAGTTTTACGGAACAGACTCTTCTTCTGTTTTAATAAGGCTTAAAAGCGAGCTTTCCACATTAATTTCTGCTCAAACAGAAGCCCTTGCTCAGTCTATAACAAAAATGGGAGATACAACATCAGGAGTTTTAAGGCTTTCTTTGCAGGAGATTACTAGGGAAATGGAAAAAACCGCACTTAGCTTCGGCAAAATAAGCCAAGAGCTTAACGAGCCTGCTGAAAGATGGAAAAATTGTCTTGAAGAGGCAAGAAACGCCCAAAAGGACTTAAACGACACATGTCATACACTTAACTCTTTAATGTCATCGGTTGTATCCGGTTTAACGGAGCAAAAAGACAGGGAAGCTTTTGAAAAACAGCTTAAATATATTGAAAAAAATCAAGGTCTGCTTGAAGAAAGCATTAATAAATACGAGCTTAGCCTTGAAGAAATGACCCAAAAAATGGGTGACGGCTTTGGCAAAATTGTTGAGTTTCATATTCAGCAGGCGTATGACGGGTTTAGCCATACGCTGACTTCAAACATGCAGGACATAATTAATTTAAATAACGATATGATTTTAAAGCTTCAAGAATTGTTTGAAAGCATGAAGCAGCAAAGCAGGTCTGAAACCCAGGCAATATTAAAAATAAAAGAGCAGATGGAAATTCATTTCGAGAAATAGGTGGTTATTAATGGATTTAATTGAGCAGCTTGAATATCCGCTTCCAATACTACAAACAGACGCTGAAAAGCTTGTTGTTGAAACAACTACCCACGGGCATACAGGGTTTTTAAAAATACAAAATGCCGGCGGCGGAGAGCTTCAAGGCGAAATTACGTCTAATAACCCGGCAATAACATTAGATAAAAAAAGTTTTTTAGGTAATTTTAACGAAATAAAATATAAAATTCAGGTAGATACATTTTATTCAATTGGGGATGAAATTAATTCATCAATAGTCGTTTCCTCCAACGGTGGGGAAAAGACAATTCCTGTTTTAATAAGAATTATTCCATATGCAATTTACGCAGAAGATGGACTAAAAATATCAACTTTAGAGGATTTTTATAAATATTCTAAAACAAGCAGAAGCCCTGCAAATGTTAAAAGGCTTTTTGCATCTTCGGAATTTGAAAAATGGTTATTTAATTCTGGTTTTAATCATATGGAAATTTACAGAGAATTTATAAAAGACGAAAACCCGGACAGAGCTTTGGAAAATTTCTTTATTTTTTGTAAGCTTAAAAAGAAAGTAGAGTTAATTACGGAATTTTCAGAAGTGAATTTTGAAATTTCTCCTAATATATCGGAAATGTTAAACGGTCAGCTTGAAGTTAGAAAAAAGGGTTGGGGATATTTTTACGAGGAGGTTTATTCCCAAAAAAACTCAGACTGGCTTGAAATTATACCTAAACGGATAAATAGCGGTTCATTTACAGGGAAAGACTTTGCATTAGTTTTATATAAAATAAATACTGCCCTTGTTATAGGGCAAAGCGTTTCGGATAAAATTTTTGTAGGCGGAAAACCCGCATTAAAAATAAATGTGAAAAAGAAAGATATTATTGAGGTTTTTATTTCAAAACAACATTATGTGTTTAATGAAACGGGAATTATTAAAATTGTAAATAATTCCGGCAAAAAATTAGTTGTTAACATAGAAGCGAGTGAAAGCTTTATAAAGCTTTCAAAAAAACAAGAAATGGTACGGGATTTTTGGGAAATACCATTCACCCTTATAAAACAGCCTTTTCTTGCGGCGCAGATGGCAATAAAAAAACAGCCGGAGGCTTTAGGAGATATTATCGTTTCAACAGCTATTAACGGAAAACAAATAGAAAAGACGTTTTTAATATCCGCAGGAGACAGATTATTCCGGCAAAAAGAGGTGTAGCAGTGTCTTTTAAGGTAAGCTTAAAACCAATGGATATATTGGCGGAGTTTATATATTTTCACCGTGATTATACAATAAACGAAAACCCACATGCTGTTAGAAATATAAGGCATAAGGTTATTACTGCTTTTGAAAGCCAACAAAGCAGTGTTTTGTTGTGCCTAATCACATGCTACATACATTTACAAAGCGGAGATGTAAACTTAGCGCAGCCTCTTTTGGACAAGCTTTTTCATTACAGAAATTTTTATAAACAGTATAATCCTGAATTTTTTATTGCTATTAATTATAACATGGCAATATTAGAAATAAAACAAGAAAATTTTTCTAAGGCTGTTAAATATATAAAAAATATTGAAGAAAACAAAGACGTAAATATAGGCTTCTCCCATATGCTTTTAGGGGATTTAATGCTGCAGTCTAATAACTTGGAGCAAGCATTTAACCATTTTGAAAACAGTATAAGCTTTGATTTTAACAGCCCTTTTTTGTATGCGGGATTATTTGAAATTTTTAATAATAAATACGAGTTGGATTTTCAGTCTGTTAACGTGCTTTTAAGTTTTTTAAACTGGGCTTCCAGCCATTTAAGGGAAGACGATGAAAGAGTTATTAACATTTTAAGCCATTATGAAGAATTTCTTTCAATTTTGCCTCTTAACAATTTTACTATACGGGCAATTTTAAATGTTTATAACAAATATAAAGCTAGCTGGGCTTTAACAAAAATTTGCGAATATTTGATTCTAAGAAAAAATACAACTGTAAGAGCCTTTGAATATTATAGCGATGCAATTAAAAAACAGCTTGAAATTTCAAAATTATATAACTTTTATTTAAATACTGCCATTGAAAACAAAATTGAGGGAATTTCCCGTTATGCCATTACCAATTATTTAAAAGAGCAAGGCGACGAGTTAGACGTTGATAATTTGTGTTATCTATATCACATAATGCTGTGCGATGAAAAATATTTCGATATGGCACAAAAATATCAGCAAAAAATTGTTTATTTCCTTTATTATTGCTTTGAAAACAACATTCAAAACAGATATGTCCTAACTATTTCCAGATACGTTTTAAGCCTAAGCAGTGAAATAAAAATACCTGAAAGTTATTTAGGAAAAATAGAAGCAGTTTTGAAAAACAATATGTTTTTATATGATGTTTTTGTTGCTGATAAAAACGTTTCTTATATATGGTATATTGAAGATGAAAAAAGAAATGCCGCAAAATATGAACTTGGCAGGCAAATGGTTACTGTTACTGCATGTTCGGAGGCCCCAGAAGTTGTCTGCGTTTGCGGTACAAAAAACAGTATTGTAGAAAGTAAAGTTATAATTGAAAAAAGAATAAAAAACGCTGGTATGGATATGTTTTTACATTTTTATAAGAAAGGTTTAAAAACCGAAGATATAAAAATTCAGCTTTCAAAATATATTTTAGAACTTAAGGATTATGAAAGTGATGATACTGGTTTAGTCGAAGTTTATATTGATATTTTAACAGAAACCCTTAATCTTTCGGAAATTTCAAAGACCTTTAAAATGCGTATAAGTGCCGCTTTGGGCAATATTTTGTATATTCAAAACAGATATGATAAAGCTCTTTTATATTACGAGGGAGTGGACGAAAACTGTCTTAATGATATGGTTATTGAGCAAATGCTTAAAGTGTTTGTTAACACAGGGGAATTTGAAAAAGCTACACGCCTTATTATGAAAAAGTCTCACTGTATATCAGACAGAACCCTTTTCGGCGCACTTAAACGCATAGGCATTGAGAAAAAGTATGACAAATTAATTGCGGATGCTGCTTACGAATTAATATTAAAATCCTGGTATGACAAAACATTATTAAACATTACTCTTAAACATTATAAAGGCAGCCAGCAGGACTGGCAGGAGCTTTCAAAAACCCTTGCCCTTATTTCTGCTTCCGATGAAAACCTTGACGAAATTATTATTAAAAACAGCATTTGGATGCATAAGTTTGATTCTGGCACACAAAAGGTTTATTGCAGAATGTTTGAACAATCTCCTGATAATGAATATGTTGGATTATTCACATATTATTGCGTTTTTGAAGTATTAATTAATAACACAAAGCCGGAATACAGTACAATTGACGTTATGGAAAAATTGTTTCTTGAATACTTAGACAGCATATTGGGGTATGCGTTGTGTACTGTTTATATTGAGCACAATGTAAAAACATTGCATAGTGATGAAATTATTGCTAAAGTATTGGAAATACTGGAAAATAAGGGCGAAATGCTCCCGATCTTTAAGAAAATAAAAGACAAAAGGTTTCAGACGCCGTATATAATAAAGAATTTGCCGTTTATATACAGATGTTTACCAAACAAAAACGTTTTTGTGCATGTTCGTTTTGACGATAACGAAGAGTTTATGCCAATAAAAATGGGTTATTTACGTTTTGGTCTTTATATTGCAAACGTCAGCCATTTCTATAACGAAAAAATAACTTATTATTTCAGCGAGGAAATGCCTACAGGAAGCATTGTTACAAAAGAATATACCGCTTTTAACAACACAGTATATGTGGATGAAGCAAGCAACGATCCGTTCTTTGTAATTAATAACGCTATTTGCTTTGAACAGATGTTTAAGTATGACAAAGTTGAAAAAATTATAAACGAATTTTTGAAAGAAAACCAACCGATTAGAGGAACCATTTTATAAAGGCAACCTCTAAAAATCCGCTTTCGCCAGATTTTTAGAGGTCACCTAAACTAGGAGGAATTTTTATGGCAACACTTGGTCTTGATTTGGAAAGAGGGCTTTATCTTGGAATTGATTTCGGAACGACAAATTCAGTAGTTAGCATATACAATTTTACCGAAGGCGAAGCCCAAACTATTCCTATAGACGGAAGCAATATTTTCCCAACGGCTATTCAGTTTGAAACAGACCCAGACGACGAAAACAAGCTTGCAAGAATTTTCGGCGTGCAGGCGAAGGAAGCGGCAATTATTTACCCCCAGAGCACTGTTTTATCAGTAAAAAGGCTTCTGGGAAGCGACGAAAAGATTACTGTAAATGTTGATGAAAAAGATTACACTTTTTCTCCCCAGCAAATTGCCGGTGAAATTATCGGCTATATGAAGCAAAAAGCTGATGAATACGTTCAGGAAGAACTTAACATTGCCGGAGCTTTTTCCGGATGTGTAATTACCGTTCCGGCAAACTCTACAGACAAACAGAAAAAAATGACAAAAGAAGCTGCTGTTATGGCAGGGTTTGATGAAAGCTGTGTATTTTTAAGGCTTGAACCGGCGGCGGCGGCTATAAGTTATGCCGTTAACGAAACGAAAAATAAAAAAGTTCTTGTATACGACTTTGGGGGCGGTACTTTTGACGCTTGTATACTTGAAATAAAAATTGCCGATGCAGGAGAGCCGGAAATTTCAATTCTTTCAACATACGGTGATAACAACTTAGGCGGCAACGACGTTGATAAAATTATTGTAGACATTATATATGAAGAATTTAAGAAGCTTACAAATGGTGAAATAGATTTGTTTGACGAAAACCAGGACGACGGAGTTTCCAAAAGACAGAAAAAAGTCGCGCTTGTGCGTATGCAGCAGGTTGCAACCCAAACAAAAGAACGGCTTTCTCAGGCGAAAAGCGCAAAAATTGTTCTTGCGCCGTTAATTCAAGAGCCAAAAATTGTTAATATAAATATGGAGCTTACAAGAGAAGAGTTTTTAAGCCATAAAAGAATTAACAGCCTTGGAGACAGCGCTGACCTTTTTGAAAAATTTAAAGATAAAAGCGTTGAAGATTTAATTAAACAAACTCTTGAATGTGTTGACAGATGTATGGAGGCTGCTTCTGTTTCCTCAGGGGAAATTGATGAAATTTTCCTTGTTGGCGGAAGTTCTTCAATAACTTCTATTAGCGAAAAAATTACTGAAAAGTTTTCTAAAGATCCGTTTAAATCAAAAATGAGCCCTGCTCTTTCAATTTCACAAGGGGCGGCGTATTATTGCAATATGATTATGATGCCTACTGTTAAAGGTCCTACAGTTAACGAAAAAACTATACATCCAATTGGTCTTGAAATTGCAGGCAGACGGTTTATGGAAATTATTAAAGCAGGGGTTACAATTCCTAAAGATGGTTTATCAATTGAGGCTTCCGAGCTTCTTACAACTAACCACGATAACGTGTCCAGCATGGCTATTGTTGTTTATGAAAATACATTCCCAAATATGGAAGATAAAATTATTACTGTAAACAAAGACGGAATGAAACGCCTTGCCGGAACATCTTTAAGGGGTATCCCCCAAGGACCTAAAGGACAGGAAAAAGTAAAAGTAATTTTTAATGTTGGGCAAGATAACATGCTTCATGTTACAGCAAAAAGTATGAGCGAAGACGGAGTAGTTACAGAGCTTGTTGTTGATGAACTTTATAGCTGATGAGCATTTAAAATAAAGGTATTAGGGAGATATTTATATGGGTAAGCCTATCCATAAATATGCGAGAAAAACGCATCAAAGCCAGCAGCAGGAAATGGAGGCCTTAAAAAGCCTAAATGAACTTTCTAACATTTATAACAGCTTTACAGATGGAATAATAAGCTGTATTTTTCTGTATGCAAAAAGAAGCGTAACCTTTGATTTGTTTAATCTAGGGCGGAAATCACGTTTTTCTCATGACGATGAAAAGCTGTATTTTTATTATGAAAAGCTTATGAAAAGTTATGGTGAAGCGATTAAATATTATGATGAAAATTCTGCCCTTATTTTAAATAAAGACATTAAAAGTATTGTTTATGGGATTTACAGTGTGCTGGTATCTCGAATCAGCATGAATGGGGAAACTGAAGAAAATATTAAAAACCCTATAACTGTTGAGAAAAAAGAGATTATAAACAACTATGTAGGTGCTTTTTTAAAGGAATACGAAATTATTGCGCAAAAATGCGCAGAAAATCTATTTAATGAAAGTAAACCTCATTATTTCCAGGTTTTTATTAAAGAATTCGGTGTTGACTTTGCTTTAGGGCTTATTAACGAGATTGAAAAGGAAATGGAAAAAGAGTATTTTAAAGAGCTTTATGGCCTTGAAGCGGATGCCGAAAAACAAATATTAATAAGCCTTAATGATATTGAAAACAGACAGCAAACAAAATATTACATGGATTTGCTAGAAAAAGAAATAGAATTGCTAAGCACAATAATTAAAATACAAGTTAAAGCTATTGAAGTTAATATTCGTTTAAACGGGGTAAGGCTTGCGGAAAAACAAGTTGTAGATGGCTTTTTAAATTCCGTTGCAGATTGCTACGAAGAAATAAGCGGCTTTTTAAAGGAAGAATTGTATCATGAACAGCAGGAAATACAAAGTTATGAACAGTTTTTAAGCAAAATGAAAGAGCGGCTTGATGCTAAAGAAATTTTCCCAACCCAGATTTATGAAAAATTTAAGCAAAGATATGATAAAAGCATTTTAAACCTTGAAAACTCTATTAAGATGGTAATAGCGCTTAAAATAGATAATAAATTAAATAAAAATGCTTTTATTTATGAACTTAATAAAATTATTTCTGAAAACGCAAACCTAGCTATGGAATTGACGTTGGCTTTTAAAAGTTGTGCCGAGTTTATTGATAAAAACAAGGAAATTTATTGTGAAAATGAAATTTGCAAAGGCATTTACGAAACTATTAATATAAAAATTGAAGGCTTAACAGAGGCAATAAACGATTTTAAAGATGATTGCGGAGCTTTTTTAGAGGATATTAAAAAAGAAGAGCAAATTGTTTCCGAGGATGAAAAGGCAGAGGTTGTTAATTATGCCTATGATATACTTATTAGTAATGAATTTGGTAGAAATTTAAACCTTAAGGCATTAAAAGAGCTAATTGCTAATTGCATTTCAAATGAACGGTGCGGTGCTTTAATTGAAGTTATAGAAAAATACATTAGCGGTAAAAAGCAGGCTGTTTTGAAAAAGGCTTCCGCATATAAGAAAGATAATTTGCTTTATGAAATGAGCACTTTTGAGGAAATTGTAAATTATAGCGTTTCCAGGCTTAGAGAAAATGACGACGAAATGATAGGTAAATTTGTTGATTGCATAGATGAAACCCTTAAAACCCTTTTGAATGTTTTAAGCAAGCATAATATTATGCCTATTATCCCGGCGGCTTATGAACAATTTGACGGGAAAGAGCACGAGGTTATTATGGCTGAAAAGCAGGAAGGTTTTTCAAAAGGGCAGATTATTAAAGTTATGAACACGGGATATAAACAAGACGGCATTGTATTAATGCGGGCAAACGTTATTGCGGCGAAGTAGGTGGATAAATGAATTGGAAGCAATTTAGAAATATGTTTAAAAAGGAAGCTTTCGACGAGGACTGCTTTATTTTGGGCATCGACCTTGGCAACGACTCATCTATTGTCTCCTATTATAACGTTTTAAGCGGACAACCGGAAGTTTTGGATATTTCCGGCGGATACGGAAAACCTTCTGTTCCTACTGTTATGCAATGGGTTAACGAAACGAAAGAATGGGTTTTCGGCGAATACGCCGTTTTAAATATGGGCATGGGTATCGGCAAAGAAGTTACGTTAACCTCTCTTGTTGAAAAATTAGGAAAAAAAGAATATGTTGAAATAGATAAAAAATCATTAAGTATTGTAAACGTGCTGGCGATTTACTTAAAAGAGCTTATAGGCAACGTTTTAAATATAAACCCAAAGGCGGAAATTGTAGGGATTGTTGCTTCTATTCCAAGTTATTTCGGAGACGAAGCAAAACATGAGCTAACACTTGCTTTTAAAGCGGCAGGTTATGAAAAAGAGTTAATCGGGCTTTTTACAGACAGAACTTGTATTTTTAGCAGATTTTTCTTTAAAAATCCAATAACCAGGGAAAAAATAATGGTTTTAGATTATGGCAGCAGAGAAATGCGGGGAGGCGTTTACGATGTTGTTAAAGACCATGACGGTATTGATATTAATTGCATTTCTTCCCTTTTCGACGACTCTATTGGTACAAAGCGGATAAATTCCGCAGTTACTGAGCTTTTTTGTGAATATTACGCTAAAAATGCAAATACGCCTAAAGAAAAGTTAAACTCTCAAATTAGAAATCAAATAGATGTTTTTATGTATCAGCATAAAGATTTATTGTTCCAAAAAAACATTGGCAATAAAAACATAAGGCTTTATTTTAACTTTGCTTACCCCCCTTTTCAGGTTAATATGACTAAGGCGGATGTTGATAGGTTAATTTATCCTTTTGCTAACGGTTATAAAAAGTTTATTAACAATGTTTTGGCGAAGCATATTTATTCCGGGGTTGAAAAAATTTCTTATAATGAAATTGACAGAATTATATGCATTGGCGGCGGTTTTGAGATGATGTGGGCAAAAAAATGCGTGGAGGAGCTTTTTCCCGATTCTCAAATAGCTTTTTATAAAAATGCTAAAACCGTTATTTCCGAGGGAGCGGCTATTGTGGCGGCGGCTTCTTTAGGCGTTATTTCCATGGATAACATTTATTTCAGCGATAAAAACCAGCTGACTTCTGATTTTGGAATAAAGGTTGTTTCCGACCGAAAAGACAGAAAAGATAGATTTATTCCTATTATTGAGAAAAATTCTTTTTGGTGGCAGTCTCATATGCCAAAGATGATTTTAGTAAACGAAAAAACAGATAAACCGATTTCTATTCCGATATATAAAAGAGACAGCCACGGAGATATTTTTCATTTAACAGATGTTGTGCTTGATGATTTGCCTAACAGGCCAAGGGGCACAACTAAAATAAAAATGGCTATGGAATTTGAAAGTTTTGGCAGGCTTTCCATAAAAGCGTCTGATTATGGCTTTGGTGAAATGTTTCCTGCGGATTTGGAATATGAACGTCATTTCAAGGTTGAGGTGAACTAAATGAATTGGGAAGAATATAAAGCGGAGATAGAGAAAAAAGGGGAATTACCTGAAGATTGGTATATTTTGGGCATAGACTTGGGTACTACAAACTCAATAATTAGCTATTGGGACAATAATTCTAAAAAGCCCGAGCCCATTGATATTAGCAACGGTTTTGGGAAAATACCATTACCGTCTGTTGTACAGTTTAGAAAAGACGATGAAAACGGAGAATGGTTAATTGGCGAAGAAGCTTACCGTTCTATGAAAATTTACCCCGAAACCACCGTGCGTTCTATAAAAAGAAAAATGGGAACTAACGAAACAGTTAATATCGATGGGAAAGAATATTTGCCCGAGGAAATATCCGCTAAAATATTAAATGAACTTATTTTGCATTGCCAAAATATGAACCCGAAAGCCGAAATTGTTGGGGTTGTTGTGTCTGTTCCTTATGATTTTGACGACAGCGCAAAAAAGGCTACAATGAGAGCTTGTGAACTTGCCGGGCTTAAAGAAAAGTTGATTTGCCTTATAGAAGAGCCAAAAGCGGCGGCTCTTGCTTATAATTTTAGGCATCAGCTACAAATGGGTGAAAAAATATTGGTTTTTGACTTTGGTGGAGGTACTCTTGATATTACTTTGTTCCACGTTATCGAAAAGGACGAGGGGCGAATTAAACTTCAAGTTATTTCAGAAGGCGGCGAAGCTTACCACGGCGGAGATAACATAGACGAAATTTTGCAGGAAGAATGTTATAAATATATTTTAAATAAAACTGGGCAATCAAAGGAACAATTGTCTTTGGAAAACCAAGTAGAGCTTAACGTGCGGGCAAGGGAGGCTAAGGAACGGCTTTCCGGCGTAAAAAGCTTCCGTATTCCGTTTACGTTTTGCATACCCCCATTTGTTGAACAAATGACAAGGGAGCATTTTGAAGAACTAATTTACCAGTTTAGCGAAAAAACGAGAAAACTTGTTCAAAAGGCTTTAAGGGAGGCTTACACGGGAGCTGTTTCCGCAGATTCTATTGACAGAGTGCTTTTAGAGGGCGGCTCTTCCCAAATGCCTTGGATAAAAGCTATGTTAATTGATATTTTTAATGTTGAAAATAAAATATATACATCAGAAAGACCTGCTCTTGATATTTCCCTTGGGGCGACATACTATGCCGCAATGAAAATGGGGCTTCTTGTACACCCAGACGTGGAAGCGGAAAAAATGGTTGTTGAATTTGAAGTTACTGTGCCTCATGATATTGGTCTTTTGGTTAACAACAACGGCAGAGATTCCTTTTTTACAATGATTCGCAGAGGAACGCCCTATGCGCTGGCTAAAAAAAGCCAAATATTTACGCTTTCTGGAGACTCGGAAGAGGACATGACTACTTTTGACCTTAAAATACTTGAAAGAATTGATAAAGCGGATACGGTAGAGCAGTGTAAGCTTATTGGGGAAGTGCAAATTGAAGATTTACCCAAAAGACCTAGCGGAAAGACTAAGCTTAAAATTACACTACTTGTTGAGGAAGAAGGCGGGCTTGTTAAAGGTAATGTTGAAGATTTAGGGTTTTCTGACGAATTTCCGCCAAGCGGATATAAGGCGGATTTTGACCCTAGCAGGTTTGCAAAAAGAGTTATATAACACGTCGGCGTGTTTATAAGTAGGGGACGGCGTCCCCGACGTCCCGAACCCCCTTGCAACTACA
>CAZJGG010000020.1:0-9568 GCA_964545475.1 uncultured Eubacteriales bacterium
GTAAGCTCGTTAACGGCTTCTTCCTCGTCTTTTCCATCTGCAATAATTGTTACTACGTTGCCGTCTAAAATTCCAAGAGAGATAAGCCCCATAATACTTTTTGCATTTATGGTTTTTTCTTCTACCTGGATTTTTATGCTGCTTTCAAATTTGCTTGCCGCTTGAACAAACAAAGCGGCTGGTCTTGCCTCCAATGAGGTGGTTACTGAAACAACTTTTTCAATCATAATTGTCCTCCCTTTATCTTTTCCGCTATTTCACATATTTTGCGCAATCTATGATTAACACCAGATTTACCAACTTGAGGCTTTAGCATTAGCCCGATTTCCTTTAAGCTTGCTTCCGGGTATTCAAGGCGCAGTCTTGCAACCTCCAAAAGCTGTTGGGATAAGTAACCCATTCCTTTTTCTTCAAAAATAAACTTGATACTTTCAATTTGGTTTATTGACGCACCCACAGTTTTATCTAAATTTGCGGTTTCACAATTTACTATGCGGTTTACTTGATTTCTCATATCTTTAACAACACGAGTATTTTCAAATTTTAACAAAGAAATATGTGCTTCCATTATATTAAGCAAATCCGCAATATTTTCGCTTTCCTTTAAGTATACAACGTTTAACCCTTTTCTTAAAACAATTTTTGCATTAAGTTCAAAAAAATTCATAAGCTTTAAAAGCTCTTTAGAAACTTTTTCATCTGTGTTAATAAGTTCCATATGGTAGGACTTTTCAGGATCTGAAACAGAACCTGCCGCTATAAATGCACCTCTTAAATAAGCTTTTTTACAGCAAGTACTATTAATAACTGTAGAACTTATATGCTTTTTTATGGTAAATTCATTATTGCTGTTCTTTGCAATTAATCCGGCGGCAAGAAGTATTTTTTCCGTTTGAGGCTGCTCATTTAACACAATAGAATAAACTCTGGATTTTTTAAATTGGGGCAAACGGTTAATAGTAACAGAGCAGCTTACATTAAAAGTTTTTTTAATAATTGTAAAAATTTTTCTTGCTACAGCAGGGTTTTCCGTATTCATTTTTATTTGCAAACCGTTTCCGTTAATTGAAATTTCCCCTGATGTATTAAGTATCCCCGCTAATTCAGCTATATCGCAATGCCTTGCCCTGTTTTCTTTAGAGCAAAGTTCTTTTTTGACATCCGATGAAAATGACATACCCTCAACTTCTTTACAGTTGCTTAAATAATTTCATTAATTCTTAATATCTCTGTGATCTATTATAACAGAATTCCCGTTTTTTTGCAAAGAGCTAAATAGTTCGTTGGCAAGGGTTACAGAACGATGCCTTCCCCCTGTGCAACCAATAGCGACAACAAGCTGGTTTTTCCCCTCTTTAACGTAATTGGGAATTAAAAATTCAAGCATGTCAATCATTTTTTTAAGAAACTCTTTGCAAACATCCCAACTTAACACGTATTCGCTAACTTCCTGGTTGTTTCCGGTTAATTCCTTAAGCCCAGATATGTAATATGGGTTAGGTATAAACCGAACGTCGAAAACCAAATCTGCATCTGCTGGAATACCATATTTGAACCCGAATGAAAGTATAGTTATCATTAAAGAATCAAATTCTTTATTATCAATAAAAATTTCGGTTATTTTCTCTTTTAACTGCCTTGTCAGAATATATGATGTATCAATAATGAAGTCTGCACTTTCTTTAACTTTTGCAACAAGCTCTCTCTCTTTTTCAATGCCTACAATTACTCTTTCGCCTTTTGAGAGAGGGTGGTTTCTTCTTGTTTCTTTATATCTTGTAAGAAGTGTTTCGTCAGAAGCGTCCAAAAATAAAACTTTGCAGTTCATTTCTTTTATAGAAGAAATTTCCGTGAAGAAATCTTCAAATAAGCGACCGCCTCTTATGTCTATACCTAAGCCGATTTTGTTAACTTCGCTTCCGGTGTGCATACAAATTTCTATAAATTTCGGTATTAAAGCCGGAGGCAGATTGTCTACGCAAAAATAGCCTAAATCCTCTAAAAACTTTAATGCGGTACTTTTACCTGCGCCGGACATACCTGTAACAATTACAATCTGCATAATTTTCCCCTTAAAAATTATCATTGTCTTCCGACTATTTTAACCTCTTCCTCAAGTTTAACACCAAAATTGCGGTAAACCTCTTCTTTCACAAAATTAATAAGATCCATTACATCTTTTGCAGTTGCGTTTCCTTTGTTTACAATAAAACCGCAATGCTTTTCCGAAACTTGCGCTCCGCCAATTGTTGCCCCTCTAAGTCCGGAATCCATAATAAGCTTTCCGGCAAAATGACCTTCCGGCCGCTTAAACGTACTTCCTGCACTTGGAAATTCCAATGGCTGTTTTTCTTTTCGACTTAAATTTAGTTCGTCTATTTTTGCTTTAATTTCGTCTTTATCGCCCTGTTTAAGGCTAATTAGCGTATTTACAATAACTAAACGTTTTTTTTGAACAATGCTTGTTCTGTATCCAAACTCCATTTTGTCGGCGGAATATGTTTCTAAATCGCCGTTTTCTGTTAATACTGTTACCTCTTTTATAACATCTTTCATTTCTCCGCCGTATGCTCCGGCGTTCATAAAAACAGCTCCGCCTAAAGTTCCGGGAATGCCGGAAGCAAATTCAAGCCCTGCCAATCCGTTTTTATGTGCAACATCCGCAAGCTGAGAAAGAAGAATGCCCGAACATGCGCTTATACACAAACCATCTGCTTTTGCGCTGTCAAAGCCTTTTGAAAGCTTTAAAACAACCCCTTCAATTCCGTCATCTGAGACTAACATGTTAGAACCATTGCCCATAACAAAAAGCGGAATTTCATTAGCTTTGCATGTTTTTACAACATCCCTTACCTGCTCTATAGTAGTAGCATATATTAAGCAGTCGGCATTGCCTCCAATTTTAAAGTAAGTATGCTTTTTCATGGGTTCGTTTAATAATATTTGACTGGGGTTTATGAAATTTTCAAAGATATTAAATTTGTACAAATATGCCACTTCCTTTTTTACTATTTTATTAAATACAGTTATAAATAAAGCCTGTATTATTTTTTTTGCATATTTGCACTTAATCTTTGAGTAAGCTCTGCCGCAGCATTATAGCCCATTTTTTTCTGTCTGTGGTTTATAGCTGCAGATTCGCATATAATGGCAATGTTTCGCCCCGGTCTTATTGGAATATTGTGGCAAACTATTTTGTTCCCTAAAATGTCAATATATTCATCATGCAAACCTAACCGTTCGTATTCCATATCGTTGCTCCAAGCTACAAGCTTTATAACCAAATCTACCGATTGGGTCATTTTTATGGACTGAACGCCGAAAAGCTGGCGAACGTCAATAATACCGATGCCTCTAAGCTCTATTAAATAACGGATAACTTCAGGGCAGCTCCCAATAAGTGTCTGTTGAGAAGCTCTTTTAATTTCCACAACATCGTCTGCAACAAGCCTGTGCCCTCTTTGTATAAGTTCTAAAGCCGTTTCAGACTTACCAATTCCGCTTTCACCCATAATAAGAACGCCTTCGCCGTATATATCAACCAAAACACCGTGAATAGTTATTCTTTCCGCAATTTGAACTCTAAGCCAACGAATCATTTCTCCCATAAGCTCCGTTGTTGAATGCTCGTACTGTAAAACGGGAACGCCATTTTGCTCTCCATATTCAATCATTTCCGGATAAGGCGTTGCCCCCCGGCAAAAAATTGCACATGGTATGCCGGAGGACGACAATCTTTTAAGCCGTTCGTTTCTTTCGCTTGCGGGAATAGACTCAAGGTAAGCAATTTCCACTTTACCTATTAACTGTATTCTGTCTTTGTCGAAATAGTCATAAAAGCCTGTCAACTGCAACGCAGGTCTGTTAATATCCGGGCGAGTAATCAGCTTCTCGGTCATATCAATATTTTCGGTTAAAACTCTAAAGTTAAAATGTTCGATTACTTGCGCTAAATTTATAGACTGCACTAAATTTCCCCCAATTATTTATTAAAAAATGCTTTAATCCCGGGATATTTAGCAATTTCTCCCAACTCATCTTCAATTCTTAAAAGCTGATTATATTTAGCAACCCTGTCAGAACGTGCAGGTGCGCCGGTTTTAATTTGCCCAGCATTAACTGCAACAACAATGTCTGCAATGGTTGCATCTTCTGTTTCTCCGGAACGGTGAGAAACTACCGCTGTCATATTGTGCCTGTTAGCAAGCTCAATAGCATTAAATGTTTCTGTAAGCGTGCCGATTTGGTTAACTTTTATTAAAATAGAGTTTGCTACTCCAAGGTCAATACCTTTTTGAAGCCTTTCAGTATTTGTAACAAACAGGTCGTCGCCAACAAGCTGAATTTTATTGCCTAATTTTTCAGTTAAAAGCTTCCAGCCATCCCAGTCTTCTTCATTCAAGCCGTCTTCAATAGAAATTATTGGATATTTATCAACAAGGCTTGCGTAATATTCAACCATTTCCTGGGAAGTACGGACAATTTCTTTGCCGGCCATTTTGCTTTCGCCCTCGAAATAATATTTTCCGTCTTTATAAAGCTCTGTAGCAGCGGCATCCATAGCAATAAAAATGTGCTTACCCGGTTCATATCCGGCTTTTTTAATAGCTTCAATAATAAGTTCAATAACGCCTTCAGCGTTGGCAATGTCAGGAGCAAAGCCCCCTTCATCGCCTACAGCCGTTGATAAGCCTTTACCTTTTAATACTTTTTTAAGAGTGTGGTAAACTTCACAGCACATTCTTAAAGCTTCTTTAAAAGTTTCCGCTCCGGCAGGCATAATCATAAATTCCTGCAAATCTACAGTGTTATCAGCGTGTTTGCCGCCGTTTAAAATATTCATCATAGGCACAGGAAGCTGTTTTGCGTTAAAGCCGCCTAAATATTGATATAACGGAAGCCCCAAAGCGTTAGCCGCCGCTTTTGCAACAGCCATGGAAACGCCTAAAATAGCGTTTGCTCCAAGCTTACCTTTATTAGGCGTTCCGTCAAGTTCAATCATAGTGTTGTCTATAAAAACTTGGTCTAAAGCGTTTAGCCCAATAATTTCCTCTGCAATAGTTCCAATGTTGTCAACAGCGTTTTGTACGCCAAGACCCATATATCTGTCGCCGCCGTCACGAAGCTCAACAGCTTCAAAAGCCCCTGTAGAAGCCCCAGACGGCACGTTTGCACAGCCGACATAAAGCTTTCCTTCATAATCAACTGTAACTTCAACAGATACAGTGGGATTTCCCCTAGAATCTAAAACTTCCAAACCATAAACATCTACAATTTCAACAAATGTCTTCACAAAATCACCCTTTCTAACAGTTTAAATTATTATATAAATTATCTCATTATAAGCGAATGCCCTGTCATTTCCATTGGCTTTTGCAAACCCATCATATCAAGCAGTGTTGGTGCAATGTCGCAAAGTTTACCGCCTTTTTCCAAAGACTTTGCATCTTTGCAGTTTATAAGCACAAACGGCACTGGGTTTGTAGTATGGGCTGTAAACGGCTGATTCGTATCAAAATCCATCATTTTGTCGGAATTTCCATGGTCTGCGCAAATAAACATTTGCCCGTCTACCGATAAAAGCGCATCTAAAACCCGCCCTAAACAAGCATCAACAGTTTCAACCGCTTGAATAGCAGCCGGCATAACTCCTGTATGCCCTACCATATCACAGTTTGCGTAATTTATAATAATTAAGTCATATTTACAGGATAAAATATTTTCCACAAGCTTTTCAGTAACGCCAAAAGCGCTCATTTCCGGCTGTAAGTCGTATGTTGCAACCTTAGGAGACGGAACAAGAATGCGGTCTTCTCCCGGGTTTTCTTTTTCAACTCCGCCATTAAAGAAAAACGTAACATGGGCATATTTTTCAGTTTCTGCAAGTCTAAGCTGTTTTAAACCAAGAGAAGAAAGATATTCTCCAAGGGTGTTGCTAAGAGATTGTTGTTCGTAGGCGATTATTACGTTAGGCATTGTTTTGTCGTATTGTGTAAAACAAACATAAGTTAGAGGGAAAAACCCTTTTGGACGTTGAAATTTATCAAAATCCCTATCAACTAAGGTTCTTGTTATTTCTCTTGCTCTGTCCGGTCTGAAATTGAAAAATATAACAGAATCGTTTTCTTTAATAGTGGCTGTTGGGTTGCCTTTAGTTAAAATAACAGTAGGAACAACAAATTCGTCGTTTATGCCGTTTGCGTATGTTTCGTCCATGCATTTAACTGCCGATTCTGCCGTGTTCCCCTGCCCCATAACAAGAGCATCGTAAGCTTTTTGAACACGCTCCCAACGATTGTCTCTGTCCATTGCATAATATCTGCCGGAAATTGAAGCTATTCTACCAGCACCGATTTCTTTCATTTTTTCTTCAAGCTGCATTATATAATCTTTACCGGATGTTGGAGGGGTGTCTCTTCCGTCTAAAAATGCATGTACATAAACATTTGAAACACCGTTATCATAAGCAAGTTTTATAAGAGCGTATAAATGCTCATTATGGCTGTGAACTCCACCGTCAGACAATAACCCAAAAAGGTGTAAATCTCCGTTATTATCTTTAACGTTTTTAACAGCCTGCAAAAAAGCTTTGTTTTCAAAAAAGTCTCCGTCTGCAATGCTTTTTGTTATTCTTGTAAGCTCTTGATAAACAATGCGCCCTGCCCCGATGTTTAAATGCCCAACCTCGGAATTGCCCATTTGCCCTTCGGGAAGCCCAACGTCCAAACCGCTTGCGTAGCCCAGTTCATTTGGGTAATTTTCCATAATTGAGTCCAAAACTGGAGTGTTCGCTTCAAATATAGCGTTTCCTTCTTGTATTGTCGAAAGCCCGAAACCATCCATTATTAATAAAACGGTCGTCTTTTTATTGTCCATGAGGCTTAATCCTTCCATGCAAAAATATTAAAAATCTTAATAATTAACAATATCCTTAAATTCTTCTTTAAGGCTTGCGCCGCCAACTAAGCCGCCGTCAATGTTTTGCTGGGCAAAAAGCTCTGCCGCATTTTTCCCGTTAACGCTGCCGCCGTATTGAATGCGCACTTCTCCCGCCGCTTCTTTGCCATACATTTCTTGAAGCACTTGTCTTATTGCAGCGCAAACTTCTTCCGCTTGCTCAGTTGTCGCAGTTTTACCTGTGCCAATTGCCCAAACAGGCTCATACGCAACAATAATTCCTTTAATTTGCTCCGCAGATACGTTGTTTAAACCTATTTTAGTTTGCATTCTTACTAAGTCAACAGTAATTCCCTGCTCCCTTTGCTCGAGAGTTTCTCCAACACATAAAATCGGGATTAATCCGCTTTCAAGAGCTTTTAAAACTTTTTTATTTATTATTTCATCAGTTTCTCCAAAATACCCACGTCTTTCGGAATGCCCTAAAATTACGTACTTAACGCCCATTGATGTAAGCATCTTTGCAGAAACTTCTCCTGTATATGCGCCGCTGTCCTCATAATATATATTTTGCGCCCCAACAGCAATGCTTGTCCCCTTTACAGCTTCTAAAACGGAGGATAAACAAACAAAAGGAGGGCAGAAAACTACATCTACCTTATCAGTATTTACTTTATCTCTCAATATATTTACAAGTTCAACCGCCTCGTTAGGCGTTTTGTTCATTTTCCAGTTACCAGCAATTATTTTTTTACGCATATCAATTTCCCCCTTATTATTTATCTTGAATACATGCTACGCCCGGAAGCTCTTTACCTTCTAAAAATTCTAAAGAAGCGCCGCCACCTGTTGAAATATGGCTCATTTTTTCAGCAAAACCAAGCTGAATAACTGCCGCCGCAGAGTCTCCTCCGCCGATAATTGTTGTTCCGTCAATTCCTGCTAAAGCTTGGGCAACAGCAATTGTACCTTTAGCGAAATTTTCAAATTCAAAAACGCCCATTGGCCCGTTCCAAACAACTGTTTTAGCATCTTTTATAGCGTTTGCAAACAATTCTCTTGTTTTTTCGCCAATATCAACGCCCATCCATTCGTCTTCAATGCCGGAAGCCTCAACTGTTTTAAATGGCGTATCATTTTTAAATTCCTGCACAACAACAGTATCAATAGGCAAAAGGAAATTAACACCTTTTTGTTTTGCTTTTTCAATCATTTCTTTAGCGTATTCTATTTTATCTTCTTCAAGTAAGGATTTGCCAACGCCGTATCCCATAGCTTTAAAGAAAGTATAAGCCATGCCGCCGCCTATAATTAAAGTATCAACTTTTTCAAGCAAATTATTTATAACATTAATTTTATCGGAAACTTTTGCGCCGCCTAATATCGCAACGAAAGGTCTTACAGGCGTGTTTACAGCGTTGCCTAAATATTCAATTTCTTTTTCCATTAAATAACCAACTGCTGATTCTTTAACAAATTTTGTAACGCCAACTGTTGAGCAGTGCGCTCTGTGAGATGAGCCAAATGCATCGTTTACGAAAACATCGGCAATTGAGGCAAGGTCTTGTGAAAATGCATCCTCGTTTTTTGTTTCTTCTTTTCTAAAGCGTGTGTTTTCAAGCAAAACAACGTCTCCGTCTTTCATGCTAGAAATTGCCTTTTTAGCGTTTTCGCCAACAACCGTTTCGTCAGCCGCAAAAGTAACTTCTTTGCTTAAAAGCTTAGAAAGCCTTTCTGCAACTGGGGCGAGGGTTGCATCCGGTGTTGGTGCTTTTGGTTTTCCTAAATGAGAGCACAATATAAGCTTTCCACCGCCCTCAATAAGTTTTTTAACAGTCGGCAATGCCGCTACAATTCTTGTATCGTCAGAAATTTGCCCCTCTTTCATAGGAACGTTAAAATCGCACCTTACAAGCACTTTTTTACTGCTTACGTTTAATTCGTTAACAGATTTTTTGTTTAACATTGCAACATTCTCCCTTAACAATAAATATTTATTTTTTTCATTTTACCACGTGAAAATTGGTAATTCAAGTAAAACTTGACATTGGGTAATTAATAAATTATAATGAATTAATTTATTTTTATAACAATTTTCATATATATTTTTACATTACACCGTGGAGATGTACAACATGTATAAAATGTTTTTTAAAAGACTTATTGATTTATGCTTATCATTTATAGGTATTATTATTTTATCTCCATTGTTTATACTAATTTCTGTTGCAGTCAAATTTACGTCTAAGGGTAGTATATTATTTAAGCAAAAAAGAATCGGTATTTATAAAAAAGAGTTTTACATTTTAAAATTCCGTACAATGCGAACAGATACCCCTAAAGACATGCCTACTCACCTATTCACAAACGCTCAAAACTTTATAACCCCGGTGGGCAAATTTTTAAGAAAAACCAGTTTAGACGAGCTCCCTCAGCTTTTTAACATACTTGTAGGAGAAATGTCCATTGTTGGGCCTCGCCCTGCTTTGTGGAATCAAGCTGATTTAATTGCCGAAAGAGATAAAAACGGTTCTAATAATGTTCCTGTTGGGCTTACAGGTCTTGCACAAATTAATGGCAGAGATGAGCTTCCAATTGATATAAAAGCAAGGTTTGACGGAGAATATGCACAGAATATAACATTTTTAGGAGATATAAAAATTATTATTTT
>CAZJGG010000020.1:9668-48104 GCA_964545475.1 uncultured Eubacteriales bacterium
ACGGAGAATATGCACAGAATATAACATTTTTAGGAGATATAAAAATTATTATTTTTACTGTTTTAAAAGCTTTAAGTTCAGAGGGTGTTCAAGAGGGAGGAAGTAAATAAGAACCTGTATTCAATAAGCTGTTACCCGCCTTTGAAAGCGATTATTTCCCAATTCTTTGTTGCGGCGGCTTGCCATAATTAGCTCTATTATGCCTTCGCCAACCCGCCGCGAATGGCAAAAAATCGCTGTTTCAAATTCGGGCAACCCATTATTGAATACAGGTTCTAAGTCTTATTGACTAAGGAGTATACACAGAGAGGGGAATTTTTATGCTTTACAGGCAAGATCCGCTTAATCTTTCAGGCAAAGTTGCAGTTATAACCGGTGCTGCATCCGGTATTGGGCTTGGGGCAGCGCAGCTTTTATCAGCTTACGGCGCAAAAATTGCTATGCTTGATATTAATGAAAACGAGGGCATAAAGCAGGCAGAAATAATATCCCAAGAGCCGGACAGAACGGCTAAATTTTATAAATGCGATGTTACCAGCCTTGAAAGCTGTAAAAGCGTGATAGA
This sequence comes from uncultured Eubacteriales bacterium, assembly GCA_964545475.1. Taxonomy (GTDB): domain Bacteria; phylum Bacillota; class Clostridia; order Lachnospirales; family JAISER01; genus CAZJGG01. The sequence goes on from CAZJGG010000020.1 coordinate 10,234, forward strand.
GCAAGTTGATAAAGATTTCGGCCGTATAGACGTTTTATTTAACAACGCCGGAGTTACTTTCAGAAAAGACGTTGTGGGGCTTGAGGAAAAGGAATGGAATTTGGTTGTTGACGTAACGCTTAAAGGAGCTTATCTTGTTTCTAAATTCGCAATCCCCGTTATGGCAAGAGGTGGAGGCGGAAGCATTATAAACACCGGAAGCGGTTGGGGGCTTAAAGGCGGAGATTTGGCGGCGGCATACTGCGCAGCAAAGGGTGGCATTGTTAATTTAACAAGAGCTATGGCTATAGACCACGGCAAACAAAATATAAGAGTTAACAGCGTTAACCCCGGGGACACCGACACCGCTCTTTTACACGAAGAAGGCAGACAGCTTGGTTTTGAGCTAAACGGGTTCTTAAAAGATTCCGCAAAAGGCCGCCCCCTTGAAAGGCTGGGCACGCCGGAGGATATTGCAAAAGTTGTATTATTTTTAGCTAGCGATTTATCCGAATGGATGACTGGAGCGGCATTAGTAATAGACGGAGGTGGCATTGCATAATGAAAGGGTTAAAAAATCATCCTTACATACCAAATTCAAACCCTGTTGTTCAGCAGGAAATGCTTGAATATTTAGGGCTTAAAACTTTGGAAGATTTACACGAAGAAATACCAGACGACCTTAAATTTAAAGGAAAAATGAATATTCCCGAACCCATAATTTCGGAATACGACCTTAAAAGGCATGTGGAAGGGATACTTGCCAAAAATTCTACTTGCAAAGAAAATTTATGCTTTATAGGCGGCGGCTGCGCTCCTCATTACGTTCCTGCTATTTGCGACGAAATTAATTCAAGGGGAGAATTTTTAACAGCTTACGGCGGAGAAAGTTATAACGATTTCGGGCGTTTTCAAGCGCTTTTTGAATATGAAAGCCTTGTAGGAGAATTAGTTGGCATGGACGTTGTAAACGTTCCTACAATGGATTACGGGCAAGCAGCTGCAACAGCAGTAAGAATGGCGACACGCATTACAGAACGCCTTGAAGTTCTTGTTTCCGACTCCATAAGCCCGGAAAGACTTTTAATTATTTCAAATTATTGTAAACCATTTATAAAATTCGAGAGAATTTCCTTTAACAAAGAAAACGGGCTTTTAAACTTAGAAGATTTAAAAGCAAAGCTTAACCAAAATACTGCTTGTGTTTATTTTGAAAACCCATCATATTTAGGCTTTTTAGAAACACAAGGGGAACAAATTGCAGAGCTTACCCATAACAACGGTTCTCTGCTTATTGTTGGGTTAGACCCAATTTCATTAGGGCTTATAGCCCCTCCAAGCGAATACGGCGCAGATATTATTTGCGGAGATTTACAGCCATTAGGCATACATATGAATTTTGGCGGAGGGCAATCCGGCTTTATTGCAACAAGAGACGAAGAAAAGTTTGTTATGGAATATCCTTCCCGGCTTTTCGGCATAACAAGCACCTCTAAAGAGGGAGAATACGCCTTTGCAGACGTTGCATACGACAGAACCTCTTTCGGGCATCACAGAGAGCATGGAAAAGAATATGTAGGCACTCAAACAGCTTTATGGGGCATTACAGCAGGGGTTTATTTATCTCTTTTAGGTCCTCAGGGCATGGCGGAAGTCAGTCAGACAATACTTCAAAAAAATCTTTATGCTAAAACTGAAATAGGAAAAATTAAAAATGTAAAAATATCACCCCTTAGTAAGTTTAGCTATAAAGAGTTTATAGTAGACTTTAACGACACAGGCTTAACAGTTAAAAAAATAAATAAAAAGCTTCTAAAATATAACATTTTCGGCGGAAAAGACATTTCCGGAGAATTTCCGAAACTTGGAGAAAGCGCACTTTACTGCGTAACAGAAGTTCATACTAAAGAAGACATAGACAAACTTGTTGATGCTTTAAAGGAAATTGTAAAGGGGGGGAAATAAATGAAGAAAATTGATAGATCCAATATTGTCAGAGATTTTCACCAGGCAAAATGGGACGAACCAGTTATCTTTGAATTAAGCCGCAAAGGCGAAAGAGGAGTTATTCCCCCAAAAGCCGAGGATGGCATTGAAGTAGCTGTGGGGAGCGGCATTCCGGCAATTCCAAACAATTTACTTAGAAAAACTCCGTTAGAGCTTCCTGAAGTTGCTCAGCACAGAGTTTTGCGGCATTATACAAGGCTTTCACAAGAAACATTAGGTGCAGACGTTAACCTTGAAATTGGGCAAGGAACCTGCACCGTTAAGTATAGTCCTAAAGTAAATGAGCTTTTGGCCAGAAGCGAAAAAATGACAGAACTTCACCCTCAGCAAGACGAATCCACCGTGCAAGGCATTTTACAGATTATGCACGAAACGGATAAATACATGAGAGAAATTTCCGGCATGGACAGATTTGTTTTCCAGCCCGGTGGCGGAAGCCAAGCGATTCTTGCAATGGCCGCCATTGTTAGAGCTTACCACAGGAAAAATGGTGAAGAAGATATCCGGGACGAAATAATCACTACAGTTTACTCTCATCCGTCTGATGCGGCTGCCCCGGCGGTTATGGGATATAAAATTATTCATATTATGCCCGACGAAAATGGATATCCAGACATTGAACAGCTTAAAAGAGCCGTAGGCAAAAGAACTGCCGGCTTCTTTGTGGCAAACCCGGAAGACACCGGGGTTTATAACAAACGTGTAAAAGAGTTTACAAAAATAATTAAAGATGCAGGAGGGCTCTGCTGTTACGACCAAGCCAACGCAAACGGGCTTTTAGGCGTTACAAGAGCAAAAGAAGCCGGCTTCGATATGTGCTTCTTTAATCTGCACAAAACATTTTCAACACCTCACGGCTGCGGTGGTCCTGCGGTTGGTGCGTTAGGTGTTACAAAAAAACTGGAGCAGTTTATGCCTGTTCCTCTTGTAGATTTTGACGGTAAAAAATATTTCTTTAATTACGATTTGCGCTATTCGATAGGAAAGGTAAGAAGTTATGCAGGGGTTGCACAGGTTGTTTTAAAAGCTTATGCGTGGATTAGAAGCTTGGGGGCTGAAGGTCTGTACGAAGTGGGGAAAGTAAGCGCTTTAAACAACAACTATTTATACAAAAAATTAACGGAGCTAGATTGTATTGAAGCACCTTATATTCCGGAAAAACAGCGTATTGAGCAAGTTCGCTATACTCTTAAAAAGCTCTTTGACGACACAGGGATTTCCAGCGCAGACATTCAAAGGCGTATGATGGATTTTGGCACTCATTATTGGATGAGCCACCACCCATTCCACATTCCCGAACCAATGACATTAGAGCCTACAGAAACCCCGTCTAAAGACGATTTAGACGAATATATTGCAATAATTAAACACATCATAAAAGAAGCATATGAAACGCCGGAAATATTCAAAGGTGCGCCTCACAGAAGCGTTTGTCACAGAGTTGACGAATCCGGCATGGACGACCCGGCTCAATGGGCAATTACTTGGAGAGCATATAAAAAGAAATTTAAATAAATATTCAGGCGGCCTCTAAGAGCCTGTTCAGAATCTCGCTTTTTGTGGATTTTTGTGCAAATTTTTTGAATTACAAATAGTGAGATTCTAAACAGTTTCTAATAAGGCAACCCACATTTTAATTATTCCATAAGAATCGGTGAAAACTCATTGTGCTTCTTAAAATTTTCTAAGGCTTTATTTTTGCTTATATTTGCATAGCAATAAAGGCAATTATGGATACAAGTATCATATTGCCCAATGTCTATAGACTTCATACAGCCGCAATTTAAGCGGCTGCTACCTTTTTTATTTTTATCTTTTAAAGGTTTTTCTATATTTCTTTCAATCAGCTCACCATCAATACATTTAGTCCGTACGATGCCAAATTCCGAAAGATCTGTTTTTTCAGCGCAAGTTTCAATTGCAAGCCCGTATTTTTTTATATTTTCAGAAAACCCTTTTGCCATTACTTTCATTTCCTCTTCACTCGCCTGCTTTATTCCCAGTTGTTTTATAATTTTAGTAATTTTACGGTAAAAATCCACAAAACTAATAACTATCCTTTCAGTATAAGGGTAAATTGTTTCACAAAGCCTATTAAACTCTTGCAAATGATAATCAACAGAATATTTACCATCTTTCGTTAAAATAATAGGGTCATATCTTAAAACAACCTTTTCTTTGCCTATTTTTTGAGAAAGCTCTATAAAAGTTTCAACAATATGAGGTTTGTCTCTTAAGCCTGTTTCAATTGTTTTGTCATAAGGGGTAAGAGTAAACTGAAAGTAATATTTGTATCCCAGTGTGTTAATTTCATTAAGATGTTTAATAAATGGTCTTGCATCTTTTGTCCAAAATACTATGCAGTCTATGTTTTCAGGTGTTAAAATAATTTTTGATATTTGATTATAATTCATTGGATTTCTTACTAAAAGATACCCTTCCCTAAGCCTGTTCATAAACCATTGGGGATATAGAGCCGGAATGTCCGTCCTTCTGCTTGCGCTAATAACCATTTTGCCTCCTACAGTTTCGCTTAAGCAATTTCTTTGTTTTTGTATATTTTTAATGATATCATAATTGAAAATCTTAGTGCTACAACCAATATAAATGGTATAATATAAGGAAGTATTCTAAAATCAAAGTCAAGGTCAAAGTTGAACCCTAATTTCGATAAAACTAATACAACTGCCGTAGGGGCAAGATAAATTGCTATAGTAATAATTTTAGCCTTTTCAACCCCAATTTTAATTACTATCGGATACATTATACTTACAAAAAGCAGGCTTACAGCTATAAAACCAAGTGTAATATAAGCAGCTTCCGAGCTGTTTTGTTTGAATAAAAACATTACTATAATATTTATAAAAGCAGCAAACAGGGAAAACGCAATTCCTAAAACATATTTAGAAAGTATAATTGTGTTTCTTGAAACTGGCATTGACATGGCAATTTTATCCCATTTCGACCGTTCGTCATAAGAAAATGCTGTTAAAGGCAGTGTTGCGGACATTACGGAAACGACTCCGCCAAAAAACGCCGGATTTCCCCCAACAATAGTCATAACCATATAAAATGCGCATATTATTATAAATATCTTCATCTGTTTTGTAATTGTCACTAAATCCTTATAAATTAGCCCTTTCATAAAGTTGTGTCCTCCTTAATGTAATAAAGCATAATATCCTCTATTGTTGCTTTTTCAATAATTCCTTTTAAATCTGGGCTTCTTTTTACAAGCGCTTCCACCCCGAATGTATTCTTTCTTACACCAACTATTTTAGACTTATCAACTAGCTCCAAGTCTTTATGAGAGCATTTTAAAACACCGTAACTTTCCAGCAGCTCATCTTTTGGAAGCGAAAAAAGAATTTTTCCGTTGTGAATAAAAGTAATGTAATCGCTGATTTTTTCTATGTCGCTAAAAATATGTGAAGAAATAAGTACAGCGTTTTCCTCGTCGTAACAAAAATCTTTTAAAATATCTAAAATTTCATTTCTTACAACCGGGTCAAGTCCGCTGGTAGCTTCGTCAAGTATTAGCAAACGGCTGTCGTGGGAAAGGGCAACAGCAATTGAAAGCTTCATCTTCATGCCCTTTGAAAATTCCTTAATAGTTTTATTGTGTGGCAGTGAAAAATGATTTAAAAAACCATTAAATTTATTTTCGTTCCATGTTTTATATATATTTTTCATCATAATTCCAATATTTTTTACAGTCAAAGTTTCGTTAAAACAGCAGTCGTCTAAAACAAGGCCAATGTGCTCTTTAATGTCATTAAAATCTTTTGTATTATCTTCCCCAAGAACGGTAATTTGCCCAGAATCTTTTTTTACCAAGTCCATAATCAAATTAATGGTTGTGCTTTTGCCTGCGCCGTTTTCGCCTATAAACCCCATTATAGTACCTTTAGGAAGCCTAATCGAAATATTATCAAGCGTAAAGTCTTTATACCGTTTTGTAACGTTTTTTATAGAAATAGCGTCCATATTATTCCCCTTCATAAATTGTTTTTAACATCTCAATAAGTTCATTTAAAGTTATTTTATAGTTTATAGCAGTGTCACAAATTTTTTGAAAATACCCTTCAATTGCCTTAAACTGCTCTTCTCTTATAAGCTCAATGTTTTTAGAAGCAACAAAGCTTCCTTTTCCCGTCATTGATGTAATAAACCCGTCACGTTCCAGTTCCTCATAGGCTCTTTTTGTTGTTATAACGCTGATTCTAAGCTCTTTTGCCAAAAAGCGCATAGAAGGGAGGGCATCACCCTCATTAAGTTCCCCTGATATTATCATAGCTTTAATTTGAGATGATATTTGCTCATAAATTGGAACATCTCCCGAGTTTTTTATAATTATATTTATTTAAATCACCTCCGAACAAATATATTGTATATATATATTATATACAATATTACACCTTTGTCAAGCATAAAAATGGACTGTTGCAAAAGTATAATTTTAGCAACAGCCCTTTTTTATATTATAAAATTACTTCAAATGGCAGCAATGACAATATATCTTTCTCTACATCTATTCCCTTTGAAACTTCCTTTAATTTCAGCCCTTTTTCAGTAAGCTGGAAAACACAACGCTCAGTAACATATAAAATGGTTTGATTGTTTTTTATTGCGTTTTTACCGCTAAAACTTACAGATGATACTTTATCTACGAATTTCTTATACTTACCCTCATTTATAATTTTTATGGAATCACCGTCCACCTCGGCTTTTAAACCGCCTGACGTAAAATTAAAACAAAAAACCACTTTTTTAGTAGACTGGGTAATGTTTGCAAAGCCGCCGATTCCTGATAGCTTTGCAGAATTATAATGACCGTTTACGTTTCCGTATTTATCAACCTCAAGTGCGCCGATAAAACATATATCCAAGCCACCACCGTCATAAAAGTCAAACTGCTGCGCCATGTCGTAAATACAGTCCGCCCCGAAAGTTGCCCCGAAGGAATAACCCGAAGCTGGCATTCCACCAACAGCCCCGGCTTCCACTGTCATAGTTATGTCGTTTATTAGCGGCGTTTCCGCAACATTTTTAGCCACAAGCTCCGGTATGCCAACACCAATATTTACTATATCCCCGGCTTTTAACTCTTTAGCCGCTCTTTTTGCAAGGAAATGTTGGGTTACATCTCTTTTATCTATTGTCTGGGGGGTCTGGCTCGTGTGAGCATTAATCCAAGCTGCAATTTCCCCCGGAGGAGTATATTCATCTCCGGAAAACGCCGGGTTATAGTCCGCATTGTTTATAAGCTGGTTTTGGGTTGGGCAAAGGATTATTGCATCCACCAGCATTCCGGGAATAATAACGTCCCTTGGTCGCACATGATAATCAATTGTACGCTCAACCTGAACAAGCACTTTTCCGCCGCAGGCTTTAACAGCCTGAGCCGTCGAAAGAGCATCAAGTGTTGAGCATTCTTTTTCAAAAGATATATTTCCCATTTCGTCAGCAGATGTACCTCTTATAAACGCAATATCAATATGGGGTATTTTGTAATAAAGCATTTCCTGCCCGTCAATTTCTGTAAGCTCAACCCATTTATCAGTTGATAAGCTGTTTAACCCCGGGCCTCCGTTTCTGGGGTCTACATAAAGGTTAAGCCCCACTTTCGAGAAAATATAAGGTTTTTTGCTTGCGGCAGCCCTTATCATATGAGACATAACACCAAGTGGCAAGTTATAAGCTTCCATCTCATTTTTCTTAATTTTCTCAACAGTTTGAGGCATAGAACTTAAATGCCCTATTAACATACGCTTTACTGCTCCGGCTTTTATATATCCCTCTAAAGGTGAATCGTTATGCCAGTTTCCAAACCCTGCCGAACAGTATACATTTAAGTTTTCCGGCTTTCCTGTCTCTAAAACCCTTTTTGTAAGGGCTTCATGCAAAGCGTCAGCATTGGCAATTCCTAAAAATGCGTTAACCCATATAGAGTCGCCGTCTTTTATTAAATTAACCGCTTCTTCACTTGTCATTAGCTTTTGTTCAAGTCTACTAGCCATATTATCACCTCTTTTATCAGTCTATTGGTAATGTTCATGTGGATTTTTAAGATAATTTATATACGAAGATTATGGAACATTGTAATATTTAATGCACTGTGAAAAATAAAAAGACACACACGTAAAAAACCAATATAATGTTAAGCGACCAGACCAAACATTAAAGGTGTCAGAAAAGCGTGTGTCAGTGACAAACTAAAACATTTTTGACAAAAAAGCCATAAAAATTAAGTGATGGCTTTTTTATAACTTCAGGATTATAATGATTTTCTTATGCAGAGAAAATCTTTCTAAAAGCAAATATTATGCTTATTTTGAACACATAAAGCCGATATTTATAAAATGCTAAAATAGTAATAATTATTTTCCCCAGCATATGAAAAACCTGTATGTTTAGCAATGTTTTGAGAGCCTATGTTAGAAGCGGTACAGTTCCAGTAAGCAGTTATTTGCACTTCTCTGCAATAATTTATTAAGCAATTTGTTAATATTGTCGCTATGCCTTTCTTTCTAAAGCTCACCTGTGTTTCTATATCTATTGCAAGTAAATTGTCGTAATATGCAGAGCCTAAAATAATCCCAATGATTTCATTTTTATCTACCGCTATAAATGCTTTTCCATACTTAAAAAACGAATCTATTGAACCCCAAGAATCTATGATACGGGATATCATAAAATCTCTGTTAATATAATCAAAGGACACGCACTCATTGTCGACTTCAAGAAATTTGTAACCAGCTGATTCACTAAAATGATACGGTTCGAAAACAGCATTATCAGGGTATTTGATATACGTTAACTCTTGATCGGTTATAACTTTATACTTGCTAAAATAGTCTAACAAGCGTTTTTCAACATTTAAATCATCTACATCAAATTCAAATTCATTAGTATTATTTGCTTTCAAAAGTTCGAAAAGTTCTCGTTCAAGAAAGTCAATAAACGCTGTATAATCTGTATCGTTTACGAAATTTCCCAGTATTCGATATCCGCCAACAGGGTTAGAATACACCAGTGCTAAAGTCGGTTTTTCAAAATCATTTACCCAAACATCTCCATGTGCAATTCCGGCTAGTATACTCGAAAAACTAGGGTTGCTATTTGGACCTATTATCTTTTTTGCTAAAGATTCGCTTCTTTCAAATACCCTAACCATCTATATCCCCCTACACAAAATATTCATAACCTATATTTTTGTTCGCTTGTTTAAAGTTAAAGGATAATCATTATTTTCTTCATTGTATACGAGTATACTGCAACTCAATCAAATATACAATGACTTTTCCAACTCTTTGTCGAAAAAACTTAGTCCTAACTTGACAGCGCCCCAGAATAATAATAAAACAAAAGAATTAAAAAAGCAACATATAACAGAAGAAGATATAGCTATTTGCAAAAACAGTTCCAAAAACATACTTTTGACACCAAGTAGGGGTTGGCGTCCTCGACAACCCGGAAAACTTACAAAGGAAGTAGACTTAGAGCCTGTTTGGAATCTCGCTTTTAGTGGATTTTTGAGCAAATTTTTTGAATCGCAAGGAAGTGGTGAACGTTCATACTAGAAGAAGTATGGGCGTTTGCCACTGACGCAGCGATTCGGAAAATTTGCCGAAAAGACACTGAAATGGAGATTCTAAACAGGCTCTTAGCATTTTTGCAAACGCACCGCCGCAAAAATATGATAACGCCTATATTTATGGCGTGTTGAATATTGATTAAAAAATTTCAAAACTATGTAAACACGCCCATTGATTATTTTCTAAATTGCTATATAATATAAATACACTATAAAACTATAGAGCAGTGTCACATAAATTTATATAAAGGGGAATACTAATGTCAGGTCATTCAAAATTTGCAAATATTAAGCATAAAAAAGAAAAAAATGATTCTAAACGAGGAAGAATTTTTACAAGAATAGGCAGAGAAATTGCAGTATGTGTTAAATCCGGCGGTTCAGACCCAAGCGTTAACAGTAAATTACGCGATGTTATTGCAAAGGCGAAAAGCGAAAACATGCCTAATGATACAATAGAAAGAAGCATAAAAAAAGCAGCAGGAGATCTTGGCGCTGTTAATTACGAAAATATCGTATATGAGGGCTACGGTCCTAATGGCGTTGCCGTTATTGTGGAAGCTTTGACAGACAACAGAAACCGTGCCGCCGCCAACGTTAGAAACGCCTTTACAAAAGGCAACGGAAACATGGGTACTTCCGGCTGCGTATCATTTATGTTTGAAGACAAAGGGCTTATTATGGTTTACAAAAGTAGCTCCATAGATGAGGACGAACTCATGATGATAACCCTTGATGCAGGGGCAACAGACTTTGTTGTTCAAGAAGAGGGTTATGAAATTTTTACAGAGCCAGACAGCTTTTCCGCTGTTCGTGAAGCCCTTGAAAACGCTAAAATTGAAATGGCTTCTGCGGAAGTTACAAAAATCCCTCAAACATACGCAACCCTTACAGACCCAGAAGACATTAAAAAAATGAACAAACTTCTAGACCTTTTAGACGATGAGGACGACGTTCAAAACGTTTGGCACAATTGGGAAACAGAGGAATAAAGGTGATTTAATGGTTAGAAAAACAGCAGCAGCTTTAGTAATATCAATCCTATTTGTCATCTCAGTTTATGCCCAGCAGCTTTTTGTTACTGACGAAATCGGCGTACTTACTGTTACCCAATTTAAAGAGATGGACGAAAGCTCGCAACAGCTTTTTAAAGATAATGATGTTATTATAGCTTCTTTTGCTTTAAATGGTGAGATTTCTTTTAAAGAAAATGTAGATAATTTTCTAAGCCAAAATAAAGAAGCAAACAGTTACATTTTGTTTCAATACACTCCAAAGGACAATAAATACAATGTGGAAATAAACGGTCGCATTAAAACCTATTTATCCGAAGATGTGCTTTTAACCATTATTGATGATTATTTTACACCTTATGCCAATGCAGGAGATTATGGTGCTGCCATTTACAACACTCATTTAGAGATTATAAACGTAAGCCGGGAGGTTCTGCCGGCTAATAACCCTTATAATAACGCCTATATAGCAATATTTTTTATATTTATAATTTCTTACGGCGCAAAACGCCTATCCGGCAAAAAGCTTAAAAATACACAAGCTCCGGTTTTTAACAGACCGTTTAAGTATAAAAAATAATGACCATTTTTTGTATTATGTGCCATTAATTACAGCTAGATAACAGCGTGTTTATACGGTATTATTAATTTATTGATATAATACGGGAGTGGATTTTTATGGCGGCAAACACGCAAAAAGAAAGCGGTAATTATTTAGAACATTATGTAAATGATATTTTTCATAAGCTTCAAGAAATTGATTTATATTTAAAAATTAACGGAGACAAACTTTCAATTGAAGAAACTTCAGAGTTATTAGCCCTTGATATAAGTGAAATCAAAGAGATTATGGGGGAAAACGGTTTTACAAACCTATCAAAAAAAGCTTTTTTGGCTGTAATGGAAAAAGGCGGCTCTGAAATTTGTCAATTGTTTAAAAGGGAAATTGAGTGCGATTCTCCCTATATATATTCAAGAAATCAAATAGCTTACATATATAATTTAAAAATTGATATGGTTAATAAAATCTGTGATAAATTATCAATAAAGGAAATAACTCCTTATACACTTCCAATGATTTTTGCTAACATTAATTAATCTTAAAAAATAAAGTTCGATAAAAACTATTTTTTTAATAGCTTTTATCGAACTTTATTTTTTTCTTTTTTATGCAGTTTTTTCAGCAGAACCCTTTTCCCATTCATCAAAGCCTTTCATAACGGCGTCGTATGTGTCTTTGCATAAAGACGGCAATTCACCGCCGAAAACGTCTGCTGCGGATTTATAACCCTTTATGAATGCATCTTTAAGCTTCGGTATATACTGAGGGTCATTTCCTGCAAGGGCTTTTGCCATGTCCAAAATTCTTTTGGATGTTTGTTTAACTCCCCAGTAGCCGTCTTCGCTAATGTCTTTTTGGGCTTGAAGCCTTTCTTCCTCAGTTACAGTAATTTCACCGTTTCTAAGCTTATCAACAAAGTTTCTTGTCAACATGTCAAACTGCTTGTCGGAGCTTAAAGGGTCTAAATTTTCATAACCTTTAAGTGAAGAGTCGCCTTGCCTTCTGAAAACCCCAAGAATAAACTTTTTGAAATCTTCAACTTGCTTTTTGCTTTCTTCCAAAAGCTTATTAATTTTTGCTCTGTCCTCTTCTGAAACCTTCTGCTTGCTAGGCTCATAAACAGCTGCTGCAGTTTCCGTAGTGCTCTTCTGATTAGTTGTATTTTCGGTCTTTTTAGTGTCTTTGTTTTCTGTCTTTGCTGGTTGGGTAGTAGTATTGGAAGTTACTCCATTAATCTCCACTAACAATCACTCCTTTTGTATTTACCACTAATAATAGTATCGGATTTTTAATTTTATTTCTTAACATGCTTTACAAAAAATTCATATTTTGCCCAAACCCCACATATTTTATTAATGCAGTATTAGTTTGTATATAAAACGGGGTGCAGCCAAGTGGACGATTTAAATATTCATGTTTTGCAAGGCTTTGGAATTAGGGCTAAAAGAATAATGAAGGAAAAATCCGCCTATATATTATCAACGGATAAAGGATATAAGATGATTCGCAAAAGCTTTGATACTTGTGATAGCATTTCTTTTCAGCATGAAATTAAAGAATTTTTGGCGAAAAAAGGCTTTTTATTTACAGACAGGTTCGACATGTCTGTAAATTGCAAGCCATATATCGAATACGACAATAACATTTACACTATGACCTCCGTTTTTGATTTTAAAGAAGCCGATTTTTTTGATAAAACATTATTCATTAAAATTATTGAGCAAATTGCTACATTTCATAAAGTAGCACAAAAAATAAACTTTTCATCTAAAGTGCATTATGGTGACAGCCAAATTATAGAAACGTATAAGAAAAATTTAGAAGAGCTTAATATAATTAAGAAAAAAATTAGCTCGCAAAAAAGATTTTCGGATTTTGATGTTTTATATATTAAAAATTATAATTATTATAAAGAGCAAATTGAAACTACTATAGAATTGCTTGAAAAAACCAAAGTAAAACGCTATTTACAAATGGCTCGCCTTAACAATACAATATGTCATGGTTTATTAAAAGAAGAAAACATATTAACAGACAACCCTAATGTTTACATAATCAATTTTTCTAACGCATCAATTGGCTACAGCCTTTTTGATTTATGCAATATTATTAAACGTTATGTTAAAAATCTACCCCAGAACTATTTAACAATATCTGAAATTATAGATATTTACAGTAAAATTAATCCGTTAGAACAAGAAGAGCTTTCGATTTTATACCCTCTTCTTTTATTCCCACATAAATTTATAAGAATTTGCGGCCAGTATTACAGCAAAAAAAGAACGTGGACACCTAGTGCTATTGCAAACCGCATGGAAACGGTTGTAAACAGCAAAGAAGCATACCACGAATATGTAAAACAGTTAAATAAACATTGATTATTGCGCCGCTCCGCAGCTGTCTCTTATAACAAGAGTGTTTTCAACATGCACAGTTAAAAACGTCTCGGAAAGCTGCTTATTAAGCTTGTAAATCATTTGCGCAGCTTGAACCCCAGCGTTGTGCATGTTTTGATCTACAGTTGTAAGGGCCGGCTCTGTAATTTCCGAAATCAATATATTATCAAAACCTATTATAGATATTTCCTGTGGAACGTTAATATTTAACGTCTTAGCGGCGTTTAAAGCACCAACCGCCATCCAGTCGTTGCAAGCAAAAATAGCGGTTGGCGAGTTTTCCTCTTTCAGCCGCTTAGAAACTTCCCATTTAGCCATATTAGTTGTATGAATTGTATTTCCAGATGAAATTTCATAAACCATAGGCTCTAAACTATGTCTTTTAATAAATTTTAAGTATTCCACTTCTTTTACATCATAAGAAAAGCTGTTTTTGCCTTTTAAAAGGGCAATTTTTTTGTGCCCAAGTTCAAATAAATAATTAAGAGCCAATTCCGCACCTAACGATTGCTCGTTAAGCACGAAATTGCACCTTACACCATTGTAAAAACCGTTTACTAAAACTACTGGCATAATTCTTGATAAAAGCTCATAGAAAGATGAGTTTTCAGCCTGAGGATCTATACAAATAATTCCGTCTACTTTTTGTTTAACCATTTCTTTGCAATTGCTCATTTCTTGTAAAGCAGAGCCGTTAGAATAACAAAGCATTATTTTAAAACCAAAAGAATGCAAATATTCCTGTATCCCTGAAACAACCAACGGGAAATATAAATTTGTTATACTGGGAACAACTACGCCGATTATTAAAGCTTTACCGTCATCTTCCAATTTACTTCCACCTCGATTTATTGAACAGTCTTTAAATATTCATTAATTTTGTTAACAAGTTCGTCAACTTCTGTTCCATGAACAAAACCTGCTTGTGCAAGCGTTTCGCTTTGGGCAGAAGGGCATCCAACGCAGTGCATACCCGCATTCATTAAATAAGGGATAATCCCTCTGTCAACATTAATAATATCCGCAATAATCATATCTTTTGTAATTTGTTTTGCCATTTCTAATTCCTCCATTTTTTAATATAATTTGTAGCTTGGGTAATATTTAAATATAACTCTCCCTAAAATCTCGCTTTTGTTAACATATTTGTTTTGCCATAGGCGAGCATCAAGGGATACGTTTCTATTGTCTCCCAGCATGAAGTAGCAATCCTCCGGCACTTCATATGGTCCGTAATCTCCCATGAGAGAACCTTTTATAAATGAAGTGTCCAGCGGCTCTCTGGAGCCGTTTATATAAACTTGACCGGAAGTTATTACAACTGTTTCACTCGGAAGCCCGATTACTCTTTTAACAAGCATCATCTCTGGTTCGTCCGGAGAGGGAAAAACAACAATGTCAAAACGTTTTGGGTCTCCAAATTTATATTCAAGGCGATTCGCCACGAGTCTGTCGTTAGTCATTATTGTGTTTTCCATAGAACCAGTAGGCACTTCGGCATTAACAATTATATAATTTGTTATTATTAACGAAACAACAACAGAAAAAACTACTACCTTTATCCAGCTTACCGCTTCTCTTATAACTACTTCCTTAAATTCACTGTTCAAATACTCACCTCTATATGTTTATAAATATGATTTAAAGCTTGGGTAATATCTAAATACAACCCTGCCTAAAATATCTTTTTTATTAACATATTTATTTTGCCAAGATCGGGCATCTTTAGAATTATTTCTGTTGTCTCCAAGCATAAAATAACTGTCTTCCGGCACTTCATATGGCCCAAAATCTCCCATTAGCGGACCTTTTACAAAAGAAGTGTCTAGCGGTTCTCTTGAGCCATTAATATAAATCTCTCCGGCTTCTATAACAATAGTATCCCCGGGAAGCCCTATAATTCTTTTTACAAAAAGAGTTTCCGGCTCGTCCGGAGCAGGGAATACCACAATGTCATAACGTTTAGGGTCTCTGAACTTATATTCCAAGCGGTTCGCCACAACTCTATCGTTAGTCATTATTGTATTTTCCATAGAACCTGAAGGCACTTTGGCATTAACAATAATAAAATTTGTTATTATAAGAGAAACAACAACCGCAAAAACAACAACTTTTAACCAACTAATTACCTCATTTTTAATTTCATCTTTAAACTCTCTGTTCAAGGCATACACTCCAAATCAAAATAATCAAATATAAGAAACTAATTATATAACATTTACGCAGAATAGGCAAATTTTGTTTATTAGACCTCTTCCGAAACTCGCTGTCGTCGTATTTGTGAGCAAATTTTTTGTTTTGCAAGGAAGGGGGAAACGGGCATACCAAGCACCGTATGTACGTTTCCCCCTGACGTAGTCAAAACGGAAAATTTACCACAAAGACGGCGGCATGGAGTTTCGGAAGAGGTCTAATCTAAACTTATCCAAAATTCTGCATTAAATCTATAACATAATCAATATTTTCACGTGTTATGCCATTGTGTGTAACGTAACGATATTCCCCTGCTTCCTCTTCATTAATTTTAACATTATTTTTAAGCATGTAGCTAACAAACCCTTTATGGTCAAAGCTTTCATCTGTAATTTTAAAGAACACCATATTTATTTCAACACTTTTTGGGTCAAGAGTTACATATTTTATTGTTTGCAGTTTTTCGCATAAATATTTACAGTTGTCATGGTCTATATACAAGCGTTTAGACATTTTTTCAATAGCGATAATGCCGCACGCCGCTAAAACGCCGGCTTGCCTCATTCCGCCGCCTAATATTTTTCTGTTCTTTTTAGCCTTTGCAATAAACTTTTCGCTTCCGCAAAGCATAGAACCTATAGGCGCACAAAGACCTTTTGATATGCAAAACGAAATACTGTCTGCATTATCACCAATATCTTTTGCAGAAACATTAAGAGCAGCAGCAGCGTTAAAAATACGTGCGCCATCTAAATGCACTGGTATATCGTGCTCTTTTGCCGTTTCGTAAACTTCTTTCATAACAGAAACAGGCACAACTCTTCCATTTCCTAAAGCGTTTTCAACACAAACAAGCCCTGTTTCCGGGTAATGCAAGTCAACGCCTCTAATCCCTTTTTTAACATCTTGGGCATATATAAAGTCATTGGCGTTATGTATTAATTTATAACTTACACCAGAAAGAATTGCCGCCGCCCCACATTCATGAAAAACAATATGGGAATTTTCTCCGCAAATAATTTCATTTCCTCTGCTTGTATGGGTCATAATAGCAAGCTGATTGCCCATTGTGCCGGAAGGCACAAATAACGCCGCTTCCTTGCCTAAAACATCAGCAGCCAGCTCTTGAAGCTTATTAACTGTAGGGTCGTCTTCATAAACGTCATCCCCTACTTCGCAGTGGGTCATGGCTTCCATCATTTCGTCAGTGGGAAGCGTAACAGTATCGCTTCTTAAATCAATATATTTATATTTCAATGTTTTCACCTCAAATATTTTTTCAATAGACACTACACAACTATTTGTCATAATATAAAAACATCTATTGCCAATTAATTATATATCATTTGTATACTTTGTTCAACGAATTTTTGTTATTGATAAATTATTGTAATAATGGTAAAATTCTAAAAATAGAAAGGGGTGTTTTTGTGAGTAAATATTATAAAAAAGTTGTAGGAGAACGTTTATTTTTATCCCCTATGGATGAGGAAGATTTGCCCATTTATACTAAATGGCTTAACGACAGCAGTATTACAGACAACTTAGGTATGACGTGGAATTTATTTACAGAAGAAAAAGAAAAAAAAGAGCTTCAAAACATGGCGAAAGACGGCTACAACTTCGCTATAGTTCGTTTAAGTGACGAAAAACTTTTGGGAAGTATGTCCATTTTAGACATTAACCATAGAAACAGAAACGCTCAATGTGGGCTGTTTATCGGTGATGAAGAGGATCGCTCCCAAGGGTATGGCACAGAAGCGTTAAATCTTCTGCTTTCCTACGCTTTTAATACGCTTAATATAAATAATATGATGCTAAAAGTATTTTCATTTAATCAAAGAGCAATAGCTTGTTATAAAAAAGTTGGTTTTAGGGAAATCGGCAGACGGCGAAAATCTTATTTTGTTAACGGCTCGTATCACGATGAAATATTTATGGATATATTAAGCAACGAATAATGCTACTGTAACATGTTTAGAAAAACAAAACGGAATGTCGCTATTATAACGACATTCCGTTTTTTCTTGCATTACGATCCAAGCACCGTAATCGGTAAATACTTCTCACTTACAAAAGGTTCATCATCATACATTAGTATGACTAATCAACCATATACTTTTGTATATATGCGTCTAAAGTATGTTTTGCAAACCGGCTGTCTTTCCATTCTGCCATGCCCACAGGATAATAAGCTTCGCCTTCGTATTCAAGTATCATTAGCTTAAAATTGTTAGGGTTTTGCGGAAATTTCATACCAGTTCTAGTTATTAAATTCACTTCGACTAACTCTGTTTTATTAATACTACGAAAGCAAAATATTAATAAAACTGCAATTATAAAAACTGCGAAAACAATGTACTTTTTTGAATTTTTTAGCATGGAACTCTCTCCTTACTTAGCACACCAAGAGTCCGTTTCAATGTTAATAACTTCCTTAGACTTAAATGTATCGCCATTTGTTTCAAAATAATGTTTTGTTGATTGCTCCACAATTTTAAAACCGATTAAAATAATTGGAACATTTACAAAAACAAGCAAAATATTACTAAAGTCGGCAATATACCAAAGGTTTCCAAGTTCCAGCCCAGCAAGAACCGTTAAACAGCCGAAAGGAACAAGCAATAAAGAGCCGATAAATCTTGTTATAAACACGTAAGATTTGCTTTGTGAAACTCTGTTTACCGAAATTTCCGAAAAGCTTATAAGCCCTATTAATGTTGTAAAAGCAAAAAGAGCATAACTTAACGAAACGATAAACGTTACAACAACTGAAAGTGATTTGTTTGGAACAAGGTATGCAATTGATGCCAAATAGGTTGGTAAGCGTGATGATTTAATTGCTTCCCAGTCAACTCCTGCCTCCCCTGTCCAAAGGTGTGCCATAACCACAATAAATCCTGTAAGCGTACAAATTATCATTGTGTCAACAAAAACGCCGATAGATTGGATAAAACCTTGTTCACAAGGGTGGTCGTTGTCGGAAACGGAAGCCGCAGTTGTAATTGTTCCTTGACCTGCTTCGTTAGACATAAGCCCTCGTCTAACACCTTGAATTATTGCCGTTCCAATTGCTCCGCCAAAAATTGACTTAGGAGCAAATGCGCCGCCAAACACTTCCCCGAAGAAGTAAGGAACTTTGTCAATGTTAAAAAGAATTATTAAAAGCACCATGCCACAATAAATGAAAGCCATTACAGGCACCATTGCATCTGTAAATTTTGTAACACGCTTAATTCCGCCGAAAATGATTAACGGAACGGAAATAACCAAAACCACTGCAATTACATAGTAAAGAGTTGATGTGCGTTCATATGTATTTCCTGTAACAATTTCCGCAATAGATCCTAATGCGGTGAACAAGTGAAACGCCTGACCGGGCACGTTCATTAAAAAAGCGGTTATAAGAATTACTGCAATGAGACTTCCCACCCATGCTTTTCCGCCTAAAAGAACTCTGCCGTAAAAAGGAACACCACCAACATATTCATTGCCCTTTTTTTCCTTGAAAATCTGTGCTAAAACTGATTCAACATAAGCTGTTGCCATTCCAAAAAACGCACAAACCCACATCCAAAACAAAGCGCCGGGACCGCCAACTGAAATTGCGCCGGTTACACCCATAATATTCCCCGGACCAACACGCATTGCAGAGCTTAGCAAAAATGCTGACAATGGACTTACACCTGTTTCACGGGATTTTTTTGTAGCAAGAATTCTAATTGCTCGACCGAAGTTCGTAATTTGAAGCCCTTTAAGCTTAATGGTGAAGAATATGCCTGCGCCTATAAGGATAAGCAAAGACAGCGGAAACCTTCCAAGCAAAGGAATTGCGGAATACCAGCCGAAATTCGTTGGAAAATCCCAAAAGAAGTCTGAAATTGGTACTATAAATTCAAAGAATGAATTTATTGAATCAAAAATTGCTTTCAGAATAAAAACCTCCTTAGAGCCTGTTCAAAGTCTCGCTTTTAGTGGGTTTTCGAGCAATTTTTTTTAGGCAACCGCTAAAGCGGTATCTTATTGCAAGTAGAGGCGAACGTTCATACTAGGATAAGTATGGGCGTTTGCCGCTGACGCAGCAATTAGGGGGTGTGTTGAATAATCCTTATTTGGAAAATTTCAGATGTAAAAACGACCGGATTTAGGGGCGTTTTTACATCGTTTTGAAATTATTAATCAATATTCAACACGCCCTTTAGAAAATTTGCCGAAAAGACGCTGAAATGGAGACTTTGAACAGGCTCTTAATAATGCTGAAATTATAGCATTTGTTCTAAAACAATGCAAGCAAAATATAAAAATACACGTCCGTTTCATAAATAGACAAACGGACGTGTATAAAACATATTTTAGTACTGAGTCATAAAGTTTTGTGTAGCATTTTTTCCGTCAATGCCAACGCCTAATTCTGTGTAGTTGCCTAAAAGGTTTTTTCTGTGGCTTGGGGAATTAAACCACAAAACATATGCCAAAAAAGCGTTGTTGTTTGCAATTTCGCTTGCGCTTAAAATGTTTTCGCCGTATCTTGCGTATTTTATTCCGGCGTTTCTCGCTCTGTCAGATGGTTTTTGTCCGTTTAAATTTTCATGATCGAAAAAGTTATTTTCTGTCATATCTCTGCTGTGGCCTTTTGCAACCATTGCTAAATCATCATTCCATACTAAAGTATTCAAATCATGTTTAATCCGCATTGCGTTTGTAAGGTCAAAAATTTGTCTTTCAGTTTCTTCAACAGAAACAGCAGGAACAACCCCGTATTTTTTAACTATAATACTGTCAATTGTCCTTTCAGTGGAGCTTTCAAAATAAATTAGGTAATCCTCTTTTTCCGGGGCAGAAACAAACTTCGCGCCTACTTTATATCCCTCGCAATAAAAGTTTTTTGCGTTGGACATTACATAAGACACTTTGTTATTAACAAACCCTATTAAAATATAATTGGTATAATCTCTTGCGTATGTGTAAAACACGCTTCCGTTTCCAGCCGTTGCAACCCGGCTTGGAGTTCCTAAAATATTTTCAATTTGCATTCTTGAATATTCCATTTGAATTACGGAATTTCCAATAGAGATAAACAAAGGTTCTTTTGTAAAGGGTTTCGCCTCAATATAGGCGGTTCTGCTTTTGTCGTCCCATGTAAGCTTCGCTTGTCTTATAGCACCAACAGTTTGCCTTAAAGGAATCATAACACGCCCCTTTATTAATTGTGCCGGCTCTTCAAGCTCTATGCTTTTTCTTTTATTTGAAGATGTATTAAACATAACAAGCTCTTTATTGCCGATTTTTTGAGTTATTACATAATTTCCATAAGTTATTTTAACGCTTTCGTCATTTTCGTTCCAAATAAAATTAGCACCGATTTTTTCAAATATTCCTCTTATAGGAACAAGCATTGTGCCGTTTATAACAACAGGCTCTGCTCCCCCAAAGTCTATTGTTTCATTATTTAAAACAACTGTTATTTTCTGTTCTTCCGTATTTGGAAGCTCTTGTAAAATTTCTTCTCCAAACGTAATTGTTTTCAATGAAAACACACAAATTATCAATAAAATAAAATATTTTAACCTATTCATGATTCCCCCCGAAGTCCTCAATGGATACTTTGTTTACTATATTATATATGCTTTTAGATTCCATAATTTCCTTTTTGCAAATTGCATTATAACCGCAAAAATCGCAAGCAGTTCTGTCCCCTTTTTTAAATGGGTTTACGCTCATTTTGCCGCTTATCATTTCTTGCCCGATGGATGTAATTTTCCCTAAAACATGTTTCCTGATTAAATCAAAATTTTCCAAAGAAGCAGTGGAATTGCCGCTTCCAATAGTTCCATCTTTTTTAACAGAAGCTTGAATTATGCCGGAATAACCATCAATGCCACTGTCCATTGCTTTAACAACTTTTTCATCTTTTAAAACAAGCCCTGTCATTTTAAATGTTTTAAGCATCATTTCCTCAAGAGCATCCGGGGTTATTTTTTCTTTAACGTTTAACATTGGCTCTTTTATATTAAAATAGAAAACTCCGCCGGGCAAAATGCTAATATTAATGTTGTCGATTCCAAAATATTTTGCTCCGTTTTCCAAAAGAGCGTCCAAGTACATTATAAGCTGTAATTGCATTCCAAAATAAACATCGCTAATGTCAAAAGTGACATTGCCGGATTTATAATCTATTATTTTTATATAAACGTTGCCGTCAATATCTACGGCATCAACTCTGTCAACCCTGCCTGTAAGTATGAATCGTTTTTCATCGTTTATTGCAACACTTATAGATGTTATTGGGCTGTCCATTCCAAAAGACAGCTCGTAACCTTTTGGCTCAAAAAGCCCATTTTTTATATGCTCTACTAATGCCCAAATTGACCTTTTAGAAATCCTTGCAATTCGTTTAACCATATAACGGAATTTTGCTGTGCTTAAATAAACTGCGTTTGAAAGCTGAGGCGCAAGAGCCTCCACGCTTATATCCACAATATCTCCTATTGTTTCTTTATTAAGGTTTTTCCAAGCAAGCCCTCTTTCATCTAAAAAATTAGAGAAAAGTTCTAAAACATTATGAAAAAAGTTTCCGTAATCAATGGGAGTTGCTTCGTAAAGCTGTCTTTCATTTGCGTTTAAGTTGTATTTTATAAAATAAGCAAAAGGGCATTTAATATATTGCTCCAGCCTGGAAATACCGGTTGTAATTCTTTTTGAATATAGGCTGTTTATAGATATATCATTTAAATAAATTTCCGGGGTAAGTTCAAAACGGATTTTTTCCATTTTATCAAGCATTTGAAAATGATTTTTGCTTTGAGAAAACCAACTATAAACAGTATATTCAAGTTCTGTTAAATTGTCGCCTGTGGCGGCTTTTTGCAAATATACGCCGATTTTTGAAAGCATAGGCTTCGCTAATGTAACTTCGTTATTTTCAGCTCCAACTTCAATTTCCGGAAACAGCTTTTTAACTTTAGCAATAAGCGAAGAGGGTCTTAATGCCTTGCCTTGTAAATTTCCTGCGGGATAACTTAAATATAAGTAATTTAATGGCTTTGATATGACTGAATAAATTAAAAACTGCTCTTCATAACTTTTCCTCCGGCTATCCGGCGCAAGCTCTACTCCTTTGTTTTTAAGAAGCACACGCTCCTCATCCCCAAGAAGCCCAATTTCTTTTTTTATGGCAGGCAAAACGCCCTCGTTTACTCCGATTAGCAAAAGAGCTTTAATTTCCGGAAGCCTGGAACGCTCCAAATCCCCGATAATAACCTGATCCAGAGTTGGCGGTATAATTCCTGTGTCCGTTGCAGAAAAACCCTCTTCAACAATTTTGCCGAAAGATTTTACCGTTATTTGTTCGTCTCCTAAAATTTCCACCAGCTTATTAAAAACTTGAACAGTTTTGCCGTATATTTGCTCATGCCTTTTTAAAGCATTACTGTCCATAACCTCGGAGGCAGCCATTTTATCTAGCTTTTCATTTACATTTAAGCCAAAAAGCAAGTTAAAAACCGCAACAGAATAATTCCTTATACTATTTTTATTTTTTTCGCACACTTTTAAAAATGGTTCAATGTCTTTTAAAACTTTATCTCTAAGAAGGTTTATTATTTCCTTGTCATAAACCCCGGAATCAAAGCCGTAAGTCCATTCATCCAAATTCCATTTAAACCCTTTTAAACCAAAAGCCAACACATAATTTTCAAGCATATCAACCTCATCTGCTGAAAGGCTTGATAACCCGGTTTTTAAAAAGCGAAATACCGGCTCGTATGAAAAATTATAAGCGGCAATGTCTATTACCCCACGGATAAGCTCCGAAAGTGGGTGGCTTAATATGTCCGCCTTTGTATCAATAAAAAACGGTATTTCATATGTTTTAAAAATGTCCTTTATAGCGTGTTCATATGTAGAAGAATCGGCGCAAACAACTGCTATATCTTTATATTTTAATGAATGCTCTCTAGTAAGACGCAATATATTTACAGCGGCTTGCTCTATTTCAGCGTAGTGGTTTTGGGTCTCATAAATTCTAATATTTTCTGTGTTTTTTTCATATCTGCTATAATGGTAATGAAAAAAGTTCTTTTCAAGAAAAGAAAGTTCAGGAAAGTTTTCAAATCTGTAGCTATCCATTAAATATACCGGTTCATTTATTTGTATGCCGTTTTCTCTGGCAATGTTCGTAAGCTTATTAACAGTAGTTTTTGTTTCAAAAAAAGGTTCTTGGGGCTTAATTTCATTATGATAAGTCTTATTGCTTTTAACTGTTAGTGTAACAGTAAGACTTACCGCCTTTTTCATTAAAGTTTCAATAATATTATATTCCTGGGGCGTAAAGCCGTTAAATCCATCAATAAATATATGCGCCCCCTCTAAAAGTTTAGATCCTAATACTTTCTCGGGAACAAGAGTAAGAGTTTGCTCTGCGGAAATATAAGCGTTTTCAATATAATTTACATATCTTTTGTAAATGGCGAAAATATCACTTAACTTACGGTATAGAGATTCATTTTCGGCAACTTCCTCTATTGTTTTTTCAAGCTTTAAAATTGAAATATTGTATTGAAAAAACTCACGGATAATAAGCCGCAAATTTTCAATAAACCCCTGTTTATCCGCGGCTTTTCCGAAAAACGGCAGTTCCTGAGAAAGCTCCAGCGTTATTTTACGCAGCAGCATATTTTTAGCCGCATCATCTAAAATAACGCCGATTCCCGTGCCGGATTCCGCAAAAAGCCTATAAGCAAGCCTTTGGAAACTTAAAACCTGAACGGACATTATAGCTCCGTCATTAGCTCTTTGGCACAAGCTTTTTTCCGATTCCAGCGTAAACTGCTCCGGCACAATATATATTAAGGTTTTATGTTTTTCGCTCATTTCTGTAAGCCGGCGCAAGCAAGCTTCCGTTTTGCCGTAACCTGCTCCGCCGAAAATAAAATTAAGCCCCATTTATTAATTTACACTCCCAAGGAGGTCTATGCCTGCCTTAATTCGTTTTATCGCTTCTTCTTTACCTAAAATCTCTGCAATTTCAATTGCTCCGCAAGGAGAAGACGGCTTGCCTGAAAGAGCGGTACGCACAGGCCAAAGCATTTGCCCGTTTTTAATACCAAGCTTTTCAACTAAACTAATTAATTTATCATGAATTTCCGTTTCTGCCCAATTATCAATTGCTTCAAGAACTGGCAAAGCCTCTTTTAAACTGCTTAAAGCAATTTGCTCGTCTGTTTTCATTTTTTTGTGAACATATAAAGCTTTGTCGTATTCCGGCAAAGTCTCAAAACTGTCAACTAAGCCAACCAAATCTTTAACAAAATCCACCCTTGTTTGCACCATTGCAGCAATTTTCTTTAAATCAATATTTTCTTTTGTAATAGTCTGTTTTAAATAAGGCAACGCCATTTCATAAAACTTATCAAACGGAAGTTTTTTAATATATTCGCTGTTCATCCATGTTAACTTTTGTTTATCAAAAATAGACGGCGCTTTACTTAGCCCTTTAGGGTCAAAGGCTTCCGCAAGCTCTTCAAGAGTAAAAAACTCTCTGTTATCTGACGGGCTCCAGCCCAGAAGCGCAATATAATTCATTACCGCTTCCGGCAAAAACCCCATTTCAAGCAAATCTTCAAAAGAAGCGTCGCCTTTTCTCTTTGAAAGCTTTTCGCCGTTTTCATTTAATATAAGGGGCAAATGCATATAAACAGGTTTTTCCCAGCCAAACGCATCATAAAGCAAGTTATATTTAGGCGTAGATGACAAATATTCAGACCCTCTAAGAACATGGGTTATTTCCATTACATGGTCGTCCACAACATTAGCAAAATTATATGTTGGAAGCCCATCAGATTTTACTAATATCTGATCCTCTATTTCGCTGTTTGATACGGTTATTACGCCGAAAACCTCGTCTTCAAAGCTTGTTTCCCCCTCGGGTATTTTTTGGCGTATAACAAAGCTTTCTCCGTTTGCAATTCTTTTTTCTATTTCATCTTTTTCAAGGTGCAAGCAATACCTGTCATATTTTGCATGTGGGTCGTCCTCATGAAGCTTTTCAAGCCTTTCCCTTGTGCAAAAGCAGTAATATGCCTGTCCTTTTTCTACTAAAACTTTAGCGTTTTCCATATAACTATCTTTGCGTTCGCTTTGAACATAAGGACCGTATTTACCACCCACATCAGGTCCTTCGTCATGCTGCAAACCAGCAATTTTAAGGGTATTGTATATAACCCTAAGAGCTTCCGGAACAAACCGCTCTTGGTCAGTATCTTCTATTCTTAAAACAAACGCACCACCGCTTCTTTTAGCAATTAAATATTCATAAAGTGCGGTGCGTAAATTTCCTATATGCATATACCCAGTCGGGCTAGGTGCAAACCGTGTTCTAACCAAAATAATTACCTCGCTTTTGTTTAATTTTATTGTAATTATAATGTTTTATAAGAGCACTGTCAATTGCACAATTATTATCGGCTAGGCAATACGTCTGATTTGAATTAATATTTAAAATATAGCCATTTTAAAAAATTATTGTATGCCCAAAAAATTTGTTGTATACTTTAAAGAGGAAAAAAATTGTAATTCTGTGACTATGGCTTAACACCATTTGAGTAGTGTTTTGCAGAAATAAGTAATTCCAACTTAAATAATAATAGCTGAGAGTAATACAATAAATACAGATAGGATGTGATTTTGTGACAGAACTTAATTCTATGCTAAATATCGGAAAAGAAATTGAGAAAAAGCTCAAATCTATTGGTATTTGTTCAGCAGACGAGTTAACTCAGACAGGGAGCAAAGAGGCCTTCTTACGGTTAAAAATGCGCTTTCCAAACGTTTGCTTGGTTCATTTATATACGCTTCAAGGGGCAATTGATAATATTGAATACAACCAATTGACTGATGAAGTCAAGCGTGATTTAAAAAATTTTAGTGATAACCTAAAATGAGCCCTTGATTTTTACAATAAATGCATAACTATTGTTATTGAGCAACAAATTATCGTATGATAATAGAAAAGTTACCAGAACTATGGACTATGATTTAGCTGATAAGCTACAAGAACATTAATATTTTATATCGGAGGGTTATATCAATGCTTGCAAATTATAAAACAGATTTGATTGAATTAATGGCAACAAGCGGCGTTCTGATGTTTGGAAATTTTACAACAAAAAGTGGGAGAAAGTCGCCTTACTTTATCAACACAGGATATTATCAAACAGGTAAGCAAGCTGAACTTGTAAGCACATATTATGCGGCATCAATTTACGAAAATTTAAAGGATAAATTTGATGTGCTTTTTGGACCTGCCTACAAGGGAATTCCTCTATGTACATTAACATCAGCCGCATTATATCGGTTATATGGCATCAATTCAGGGTATTGCTTTAACCGAAAAGAAGCGAAAGACCATGGCGACGGTGGTATTTTTGTAGGTTGTCAACCCAAGGACGGGGACAGATTTTTGATAATCGAAGATGTCATTTCTGCCGGAACATCCGTTAGAGAAGTGTACCCATTATTAAAATCAGCAGCTAACGTTAGTATTACAGACATGGTTATCTCCGTTGACAGAATGGAAAAAGGTTATAATGGGCTAACTGCTGTTGAAGAGATGAAAGAAGAGTTTGGAATTACTGTTCATCCGCTGGTGACAGTTGTAGAAATCATTGAACACCTCCATAATCGTGAGATTGACGGAAAAATTTATATTGATGACGAAATGAAGCAGAAAATGATATTTTATATGAAGCAATACTGTGTAAAGTGAGCATAGTTAATGCTATGAACGGACGAGACTGCCAAATTAAAAAGGGGATTATTAGAATGATTGATTTCCAAAATGCAAGCTTTATAAAGTTACAGCGAGTTTCTGATTCCGATTTCCAGTCAATGGTAGAACCAATGTTTATAGATGGAGAAAATATAATCTCTGCATATCGCGGAATTAGAGATGGTATTGTCTTTACAAACAAAAGGATTATTGCAATTAATGTCCAAGGTATAACCGGAAAGAAAAAAGATTTTACATCTATGCCGTACAGCAAAATACAAGTATATTCTGTCGAAAGCGCTGGCGTATTTGATTTAGACAGTGAACTGGAATTATGGTTTTCCGGGGTGGGTAAAGTTAAATTTGAGTTTAAAAGCAATTCAAATGTATCTGAAATATGCAAAATGATTTCAGGGTTCGTTTTAAAATAAATGGAGTCAACTTGTTGATGGCGATATTTGGGCTGACTTAATTAACTTAGAAAGCTGCAAAGTTCATCTTTTTTCTGTTGAAAAAAGTTACCAAAGCGGTGATTAAGAGAAACATTGAGCATATGGGCGTGTTGAATATTGATTAAAAAGTTTTAAAACCATGTAAATATGCCCCATATAAGAACCATTTCAAGAAAAAGTAATAATTATAGGGGGAAGCTATGCTTGCAAAAGTACGCAGCGGAGCGCTTATTGGGATAAACGGCTATGAAGTAACTGTGGAAGTGGACATTGGGCAAGGGCTTCCCTCGTTTGAAATAGTGGGGTTGCCGGATTCGTCTGTTAAAGAATCTAAAGAGAGGGTTAAAACCGCAATAAAAAACAGCGGTTTAACTTTTCCTATAAAAAAAATTACAGTAAATTTAGCCCCGGCAAACACCCGTAAAGAAGGGCCGTCTTTTGATTTACCTATAGCTGTGGGCATTTTGGCTTGCACTGGGGAAATTAAACAAAAAGATATTAACGGCGTATTTATTTGCGGAGAACTTTCTTTAGAGGGAACTGTCCGCCCGGTTAGCGGCATTTTGCCAATGGTTCACCATATGGGTGAGCTTGGCATTACAGAATGCATTGTACCTATTGAAAACGCCGAGGAAGCCGGGTTAATATCCGGCATAAACGTTTACGGCATAAAAAATATAAAAGAGCTAATAACCCATTTAAACGGAGAAAGGTTAGAGCCCATAAGCGTTGACATTGAAAAGATTGTTAACGAGCAAAGCGAATTTAACCTTGATTTTTCAGACATTAAAGGGCAGGAAAGCACGAAACGTGCTCTTGAAATTGCTGTTTCCGGCGCACACAACGTTTTAATGATTGGCCCTCCCGGTTCTGGCAAAACCATGATGGCAAACAGAATACCAACTATAATGCCTGAAATGAATTTTGATGAAAGTATAGAAGTTACAAAAATTTACAGCGTTGCAGGTTATTTGGAAAGCAAAAACAGTCTTATTGTAAAAAGACCGTTTCGCTCCCCCCACCATACAATTTCTTATTCCGCCCTTACAGGGGGCGGCAGAATACCTAAACCCGGAGAAATAAGCCTTGCCCATAACGGCGTTTTGTTTTTGGACGAGCTTCCGGAATTTCAAAAAAACGCTTTGGAGGTTATGCGTCAGCCGCTGGAAGACGGCAGCGTTACAATTTCCCGGGTAAACGGCACAATTACATACCCCTCAAACTTTATGCTTTTGGCTTCAATGAACCCTTGCCCTTGCGGTTATTACGGCCACGGAACAAAATGTACCTGCACCCAAAATGAAATTTATAAATATTTAGGCAAAATATCTGGCCCGCTTCTTGACAGAATTGATATTCAAGTTGAAGCCCCGGCTGTAAATTATTCGGATTTAGGGAAAACCATGCCTAGCGAATCCTCCGCCGAAATTAAGAAAAGGGTGTTAAAAACCTTAGAAATACAGAAAAGGCGTTACACAGGAACAAATATACGCTTTAATTCCGCAATGTCTTCTAAAGATATAGACAAATTCTGCTCTTTGGGCCAGCGTGAGTCTCAAATATTAAAAAAAGCTTTCGACCAGCTAAACCTTAGTGGACGAGCGTATCATAAAATATTAAAGGTTGCCAGAACTATTGCCGATATGGAAGAAAGCGAAAACATCGGTACATACCATTTGGCGGAAGCTATATCTTACAGAAATTTAGACAGGAAATATTGGGGTTATTAATAATGGCTAAAAAACCTTCCGACCTTGATGAACTTTTCAAAGGTTACACAGAAGATTATAAATGTTCTGAATATGATTTTGGTGACGATATAGGGCGTGAAAAGATATGCAAAATTATGTATTGAAATGCTTGTTGCGTGGTAACTTATATTGTATAATAATATAAGAGGTGAAGTTATGAAAAAATTCATCGTTTTGTTGGCTGTTATTCCTGTTTTAACAAGCTGCAAAGCAGATACAAACAATTTAGAAACAAAAGCTGCAATGGCAAGTACGGAAATGTTTGCGAAGGAAACTTTATCAAATAAAAGCACTCCACTTCCGACAAATTCACCAAAACCTTCGGAAACGCCTGCTCCTACGGCAACGCCGAAACCAACAGAGTCACCAATGCCAATAAACACTCCAGCTCCGACTGAAACCCCCGACCCAGTTAAATCAGAAAATCTTCCAGGAGTACAGGAAAGCACAGAGCAAACCCCTCAAAATTTAACGGATATGCCTCAGGCAAACCCAAAACTTTTGCCTCAAACCCAAGAAGATTCTGAAATTATTACTGTAAATACAGCATCAGTTACTAACGATAAGAAGAGCTGGTATTTTGTAAAAAACAAAGAACACAAACCACCATCAGCTCAAAATACAATTGACATTGATGATTACAACGCCTATTATTTAGGTGATATAGAAGAAAAAACCATATATTTAACGTTTGACTGCGGATATGAAAACGGATTTACACCAAAAATTTTAGATGTTTTAAAAGAAAAAAATGTTCCTGCGGCATTTTTCCTAACAAAACCCTATATTAAAAACGAGCCCGAATTAGTTAAAAGAATGATTGACGAAGGGCATTTACCTTGCAATCACAGCGTTAACCATAAAAGCAGCCCGGATTTAACCGCAGAACAGCTTACAAAAGAAATAAATGATTTGGCAGAATATTTTAATGAACAAACAGGGTACGACATGCCTAAGTTTTTCCGCCCGCCTATGGGAGAATACAGCGAACGCACCCTTGCGGCTACTTACAATTTAGGCTATAAAACAATATTTTGGAGCTTTGCTTATAAAGATTGGATTGTAAAGGAACAGCCGGGCAAAGCCGTTGCTTATAAAACGGTTGTAGACAATTGGCATAACGGGGAAATAATGCTGCTTCACGCAGTTTCCCAATCCAACACCGAGGCTCTTGCAGATATAATAGATAATGCTAGAGAACAGGGCTACGAATTTAAAAGCCTGTATGATTTACCAGTTAAAAAATCTAAAAATGTATAGGAGGTTTTATATTGAACGAGGCACGGGGAGATATGAAATTAAGAATTGATTTTAACAACATGATGAAAAGTTTTGTAGGCGCAGAAGGTATTACAGAAGAGGATATAAGCGCAATAAGCGGCAAAATTGAAGCGGCAAAAAAAGCTATGGTTGAAAAGCGCCAAAACGGTAAAATGGACTGGCGCAATCTACCTTACGAGCAAGACCAAGTTGTAAAAGATATTTTAAGCTATGTAGAGGAAATGAAAGGGCAAATTGATGCCTTTGTTGTTCTTGGCATTGGCGGTTCTGCTCTTGGGCCAATGGCTGTTCAGCAAGCAATAAACCACCCCCACTACAACGAACTGCCCAGAGAAAAAAGAAACGGCTTTCCTAAACTTTATATTGTAGACAACGTTGACCCTGAAAAGCTTGTTTACCTTTTTGAAGTTATAGACGTTACAAAATGCCTTTTTAACGTAATATCCAAATCCGGCAGTACATCTGAAACAATGTCTCAATTTATGATTATAAAGCAAATGCTTGAAGAAAAACTAGGCAAAGATGAAGCTAAAAAACACATTGTTTGTACAACGGATAAAGAAAAAGGCAATTTAATTAAAATTGCAAAAGAAGAAAACTACAAGACTTATATTATTCCTTCCGGCGTTGGCGGCAGGTTTTCCGAGCTTTGCCCTGTAGGTCTTTTACCGGCGGCATTTTGCGGCGTAGACATAAAAAAACTGCTTGAAGGCGCTGCTTATATGGACGAGCTTTGCAAAAACGACGATATTTACAAAAACCCCGGCTTTATGTATGCCATTTTAAATGTTATTTCAATGAATAAAGGCAAAAATATTTGCGTGGTTATGCCTTATGCAGATTCGCTCAAGTATATTTCCGATTGGTATGCACAGCTTTGGGCAGAATCATTAGGCAAAAAACTTGACAATGAAGGAAAAGAAGTTTACATCGGTCCTACTCCGGTTAAAGCTTTAGGCGTAACAGACCAACATTCCCAGGTTCAGCTTTACGCTGAAGGCCCAAATGATAAAATAATTGTTTTTGTTGGTGTTGATAAATTTAAAGAAGAAATTACTATTCCAAAGATTTATGAAGACATTCCAAGCCTTGGCTTTTTAGGCGGAGCAACCCACACAAAGCTTATTCAAGTTGAACAAATGGCTACAGAATATGCCCTTTTGAGCGCCGGAAAATTAAACATGACAATTACGCTTCCGCAAGTAAACGAATTTACTATCGGGCAAATACTTTACCTTTTTGAAGTTGCAACCGGCTTTGCAGGAGAGCTTATGAACATTAACGCCTTTGACCAACCGGGAGTTGAAGAAGGCAAAAACGCAACATATGCAATGTTCGGCCGCCCAGGTTATGAAGAAAAGAAAAAAGAGCTAGACATGCGCCCTGAAAAATCAAGTAAATATATCATATAAAAACAGCCATTTTTTGTTAATAATTGTTCATTTCTTTTGCATAATGACACACGGAGAGGGGAACGCACACAAAACGTTCCCTACAAACCATTTTGATAATGGCATTATTGAACAATACAATGCCATATCGTAGGGAACGCATTAAATGCGTTCCGCAGGCTGTCGGCAACCTTTGTTGACAGCCAAAAAAGAGGGCGAATATTTCGCCCTCTTTTTTTATTCCCCATCTTCTTCCGTCTCAATTCTCGCAATATCAATTTTAGAAATTGATATTTCATACGCTGTTTTTTCAATAACAGTATCATTTTCCTGCTTCTTTTGATAATTTCTGCTTTGCATTCTTCCCCAAATTTCAAGGTTTTCGCCTACGGGAAGCTTTTGCGCAAAGCGGGCGTTACGTCCCCACGCAATGCAGGGTATGTAGTCCGACTTATTGTACGAACGGTTTACCGCAACTAAAATATCCGTAATTTCTCTGCCGAACGGAGTTTGGCGGTAAACAGGCGGCTTGCAAATGAAACCGTTTAAATAAATGTTGTTTGGATTTTTTTGGGCCGGCTTATCCAGAAAGGTAATTTCTCTTATGAAAAGCGTTAAAACCAGTTTATTTCGCCTGTCGCTTTCAAGATAATTGTTATACGAACGAATTTGCCCTATAATATAAACCGTTGCTCCGGGCTTAAACATCTCTTTATCTATAAGCCTTTCAGATACGGTGGCCGGTAAACTATCCGAAACATCGGATAACCTCGGCACCTTTATATTAAAATTATAAAACCCCTCGCCGTAAACCTCGTGACCGAAAACAAGCCCAGATTCAATTGTACCAATAATTTCAGCCTTATTGTTAAGTAGTAAACCTTCTTGCGACATTGTCCCTTTCCCTCCCAATAACTTTTGTAATCGCTATTTGATAATCATATGAACGGGAACGCCGGTTTAGAACAAGTTGCTTATTCAATTATCTTTCTTTCAATAACATTTATATCTACATCGCAAACCATAGCGGCTGTTACACACGCCAAAACAGTATGAATATTTTTGCTATTCGGTCCGGTTTGAATAGTGAATTCCTGCTCTTCAATTTCATTTCCGCCAAAAGTAGGAATTTTTCTTTGAATACAGCAAAGTATTGTTCTATTTTCATCTTCAGAAACGCTTGATGTGGTAACCCATGCTTTTTGATTTAATCCGTAAGTTAAAATTTTTGCTTTGCTCTTTAACAAATGTTTTCTTAAATGTTTTATGTCATCATTTATTATAACAATATCGCTTTCTTTTAACTGCGCTATTTTTTCTTCCGCCTTTTCGCTTGATGCCAATAATACAATTAATTTATTTTTTGTTCCTTCGGTTCTTTTGAGCCCATATAAATTAAACAGCATTTTTTTAACAACATCTTCATTAAAGCCTCCGCAAACATCCACATCAACCATAAAAGCGCCCCCCATATTTATTAGACTTTTTTAAAATACAACAAAAACATAATTGAAAAAAGTCTATTTAAATGTTTATATATTATTTTGATATTTCATTGTTTCTTATATGCATGGTAATTTATTTCATAACTATATATTGACATTTTTACAAATTCTGATACAATATATTGTGTTTATAATTAAATTACAAACATTGGTCGGTACTATACAAAGGAGGGTATCTTTTGGAACTAGATGCAAAAATTTACAGATACTATACAAAAGAGCTTATAAATAAAGACGTTACCGTTTACGATTTATTTGAATGGAAAAAAGTAGACGTTGTTCTTAAAAATTATGAAACAGGCGAATATATTACAAACATGGAAAACTTGGAATTTCCAAAAGATTATTCGCAAAGCGCCTGTGATATTATAGCAAGCAAATATTTCCGCAAAAAAGGCGTGCCTAACGACAGGGGTTATGAATACTCCATGCGCCAGCTTGTACACCGCATGGTTTCTTTTTGGGTGGACAGCTTATACGATGAAGTTATTATATCTCAAGAGCAAAAGCAAATTGTATACGATGAACTTGCATATATGATGCTTGCTCAAATTTGGGCGCCTAACTCACCTCAATGGTTCAACACGGGCCTTAAACTTATTTACGACATTGAGGGAAACTCTCAGGGGCATTATTACTTTGACGAAGAATTACAAGACGTTGTAGAATCTAAAGACTCTTATACAAGAACACAAGGCAGCGCTTGTTTTATAATAAGTGTACGGGATGCGCTTTTAGGTAACAAATCATTAACTGACCAGCTGGCTACAGAAACTCTTTTGTTTAAATACGGTTCTGGCGTTGGAACAAACTGGTCTCCAATAAGAGCTAAAAACGAGCTTTTATCAGGCGGCGGCAAATCCTCCGGGCTTTTAAGCTTTTTAAAAGTATCCGACAGAAATGCCGGAGCAATTAAATCTGGCGGAACAACACGGCGCGCCGCAAAAATGAACATCTTAAACCTTGACCACCCCGAAATAATGGACTATATAACTTGGAAAGAAAAAGAAGAGCAAAAAGTTGTTGCCCTTTCAAAAATGGGTTATTCAACCTCTATTGACGGCGAAGCTTATGAAACGGTTTCTGGGCAAAACGCCAACAATTCCGTGCGTGTCCCTGATAAATTTATGAAGCTTATAGACAACCCAAATGCCGTATGGCTAACCCAAGGAAGAATTGATTCTTCTGTAGACGGGCGACATAAAGTTTCAGAAATTTGGGAGGCTATTGCAAAGGCTACCCATAGCTGCGGAGACCCGGGAATGCAGTTTGACGATATAATAAACTCTTGGCATACTTGCCCGGCTGGGGAAGACGGAGACGTTGAAGCACCCCACAACAGAATAAATGCCTCAAACCCATGTTCCGAATATATGTTTTTAGACGATACAGCCTGCAATCTTGCAAGCATTAATATAGTAAAATTTTATGATGATTTAAGCGGAGACTTTAACTTACAAGCTTACCTCCACACTATAAAAATGGTTCAGCTTGTTTTGGAAGCAACAATCCACTGGGGGCAGTTTCCGACAAAGGATATTGCAAGAAAGTCCTATAAATTCAGAACAACTGGCTTAGGTCTTACAAATATGGGAATGCTTTTTATGCTTATGGGTCTTCCTTACGATTCTGACGAAGCAAGAAACGTTGCCGCTTCCCTTACAAGCATTATGACGGGATATTCTTATTACATTTCGTCTTTAATGTCTGAAAAAGTTGGTCCCTTTACCTTTTATGAAATTAATAAACCTTTTATGTCCAGAGTTATTAAAAACCACGCAAAAGCGGCTTCTTATGATGAAAATGACACTGTTTTCAGCGGCATTACATACGAACCCGTATGTGTTGACCATAAATTACTTAAAAATTTAGGCTATAGCTCAATTTCCGATTGCCTAAAAGAAGTATGGGCAGATACAATAACTTCCGGCGAACGATTTGGCTTTAGAAATGCCCAAGTTTCCGTTTTAGCCCCAACTGGAACTATAGCTTTCGCTATGGACTGCGCCACAACCTCCTCTGAGCCGTTTTTCAGCCATGTAGCTTATAAAAAGCTTGTTGGCGGCGGTTTTATGGTTATTGTAAACCCGGCAATCCCAGCGGCACTGAAAAGACTTGGATATAGCGAACAACAAATTACCGAAATAACTGATTACGTAATGCGAAAAGGCGACAGCGGAAACATAACAGACGGAAAAATTGAGGGTGCTCCTCACCTTAAAAAAGAACATTACGCCGTTTTCGATACAGCAAACAAATGCGGCACAGGCAAAAGATTTATAAGCCCAGAGGGACATGTAAAAATGATGGGTGCGTTAACTCCCCATGTTACCGGCGCAATAAGCAAAACCGTAAACTTGCCAAAAGATGCTACAATTGAAGATATAAAAAACATTTATAAGCTTTCATGGCAGCTTGGCGTTAAAGCAATTGCCCTTTACAGAGACGGCTGTAAAGCTTGTCAGCCCTTAACAACACACAAAGAAGGTAATACCGAAAAAGATTTAAAAGACTACACATATGAAGAGCTTCTTAATTATATAAACACTAAAAAAGTGATATACAAGCCTATGCGTGTTAAACCGTCTGGCATAAGAACCGCAAAGGTTCATGAAGCGGCTATAAACGGTCTTAAATTGTATATTACAACTTCCTTTTACGCCGACGGCAGGCTTGGCGAGGTTTATGTTTCCTGCGGACGACAAGGCTCTTTAACAAAAGGTCTGTTAGACAGCATGTCTACAACCATTTCCGAAATGCTTCAATACGGTGTTCCGCCTCATGACATTGCAAAAATGTATCGTGGGCAAAAATATGAACCAAGCGGCCAAGTAACAGGGCATCCATATATAAAATTTGTAGATTCAATTTCGGATTTAATAAGCAAAATTATAGACATAGAGCTTGGCAACTTTGATTACGTTCAAGTAAAACCCGAGGGTTACGAGCAAACACCTATACACGACGTTTTAAACAAAGCCTACACAGTAAACGACTATATTTACGGCGAGGTTTGCACAAACTGCAAAAGCATGAAGCTTGTTAAAAACGGAACATGCAAAGTTTGCACGGAATGCGGCACAACAACCGGATGCAGTTAATTAATGGACCTCTTCCGAAACTCGCTGTCGTCGTATTTGTGAGCAAATTTTTTGTTTTGCAAGGAAGGGGGAAACGGGCATACCAAGCACCGTATGTACGTTTCCCCCTGACGTAGTCAAAACGGAAAATTTACCACAAAGACGGCGGCATGGAGTTTCGGAAGAGGTCTAATGAATATTTTAAAATAAATAATCGAATAATGACATTATAATATACGTTAAGGAGGTGTATTGTAATGCCTAATCAAACTATTAAATGTAATGTTGCAACATGCAAACATTATGACAGAGCTAACGTTTGTACTCTTAATTCGATTGTTGTTGGAAATACCAATTGTGACGCAAAATGCTCCAGAGAAACAGAATGCGACAGCTTCGTAAACGCTTAAATAATCTATTTTGTAAGGAACGGCTAACATCGCCGTTCCTTTTTTCGTTTTCTCCTTTGACAACCCAATTTATAGTGATATAATGTAACGTGAGTTCGACGAAGTCGAAAAGCCGCTTTAGCGGTTTGAATTGCGGAGCAATTCTCATGTTATGAGCGACAATTTACGGCGCTCTTTGCCGCAAATTGTGGGAATATAATCAAAGTTCTATGAAAATTATGCTTTTTATAATTTTCATAGAACTCACATTAATACTAGGTGAGTTCAACGAAGTCGAAAAGCCGCTTTAGCGGCTTGAATTGCGGAGCAATTCTCATGTTATGAGCGACAATTTGCGGCGGTTTTTGCCGCAAATTGTGGGAATATAATCAAAGTTCGATGAAAATTATGTTTTTTATAATTTTCATCGAACTCACATTAATTTTACGTGAATTCGACGAAGTCGAAAAGCCGCTTTAGCGGCTTGAATTGCGGAGCAATTCTCACA